>CAVEJA010000293.1:1516-2013 GCA_963615745.1 Duodenibacillus sp. | reverse complement strand
ATTCTGACGATGCGGGTATCCTTAACGCTGATAAGTACATCTATGCTTAACATTGGAAGAGATTTATGGTATTAACAATGTATTCCTTTTCCCGGGCAGTCAAGAAAGGATGGAGCGGGATGCTTATTTCCTGTCGGCTTATCTGTTCTGCGACCGGTCTGCTGAGAGCATTCCATTCCTTAAAAGCCGTTTGTTTGTACGGAGGTACAGGATAATGGATAAGCGTTCCTATCCCCGCGGAAGCCAAATAGCGTTTCAACTCGTCCCTTTTGGGAGAAAGCAAAGGGAATATGTGGTAGACAGAATCCTGCTGATATTCCCCGTTATACAGCAAACGGATATACGGATTGCGTATTTTTCCGAAATAATAACGGGCTATCTCCTTTCGAACCGCATTGTCTTGCTCCAAACGTTTCAGTTTCAGTTTCAATACGGCTGCCTGTATCTCGTCCAGACGGGAATTGACACCCTTATATTCATGACGGTATTTCTCTATC
>CAVEJA010000293.1:0-1506 GCA_963615745.1 Duodenibacillus sp. | reverse complement strand
TTCTCTATCTGTCCATAATTGGCAATCTGGCGACACACATTGCAAAGCTCTTCATTACTTGTAACAATAGCTCCCCCATCCCCTAACGCACCTAAATTCTTGGTCGGATAGAAGCTGAAAGCAGCGGCATCTCCTATATTTCCGGCACAAAAACCGTCTTCCGCCCTTGCCCCATGCGCCTGTGCGGCATCCTCAAGGAGTTTCAGACGATGTTCCCGGGCTATCCGTCTCAAAGCCGAATGGTCACATAGTTTTCCATAAAGGTGAACGCACATGACCGCTCTGGTCTTTGGCGTGATGAGAGCTTCTATCTTGGAACAGTCTATCAAGGCATCCTCCTCCTTTACATCGCAGAAAACAGGGGTCAGTCCACTCTGCACAATGCTTTCAGCGGATGCGATAAAAGTATGGGCAGGCACAATCACCTCGTCCCCCTCGCTCCAATGCTCTATCTGCCTGTATGCCATCAGGATAATTTTCATGGCATCCAGACCATTACCTACCCCAACACAGAAAGCGGCATTACAAAAACGGGCAAACTCTTCCTCGAAAGTTTCCACCTGTTTTCCCAACAGAAACCATCCCGAAGAGACCACTTCCTGGATAGCCTCACCCAGTTCAGGCTCAAAACTTTTGGTAGTTGCCAGAATGTCATTGTATTTTATAACCATGCTCATAACTGGATTAGATAGTCATTATAACATACTCCTCTGCCGCCAAATCCCTCCTTTTGAAACAAAAGTCCCTGATTGAGGATTTTTCCATCCTCTTCTGTCGAGATGCCAAAATCCAGATATCTATACGAGGAATACAGAGGAGATTGTATCAAATTCTGGAAAAGGAAGTCCAAAGCCCCCTCCTCGCAACCTTTATCATTGGAAGCGATATATTGGGTATGGATAACCTGATTGCATAGAAAGAGAACAGTTCCTGCGACCATTTCTCCATTATCCTCTACGGTAACAAGTTTTATATTGGATGGGAATCGGTCTTTCAGAAGCAGTATCTCGTCCAGAGAATGAACTGGAATTCTGTTGTGACGCTTGCGCAGGATATCCTTTAATATGTCCCAATACTGAATCCAGCCACCCTTTTCCGGGACGAAGTTTATATCCAGTCCTTTCTTCCGAGCCTTGGAAATCTTCCTTCGCCTTAGGGAGGAAAAAGGAATAGGGGCTGTCAAATCAATCGCAGATGAAAGTTTGCTGTGAATCTGCCGCCCTCCCCTTTGAAAAAGGAAGTACAAATCAGCGGATGCAGGATAGGTATGATATATATATGGTACAGGAGTATAATACAAGCTGCGGGCATGAAACTCCCCCGCATAATAGTCCAATGCGTCATTCAACATATCCCCCACCTCCTGCGAGGATGTCCTTTTATCCCACACAAGCCCTCCGTAGGTAAGTCCCCCGTGGGAGGAGACACAGTCTCCCTTAATAGAAGCAGGCAGAATCCCCTTGATTTTGCCTTTATTGAAAAACATCAAAGAGGCATCCTCGAATC
>CAVEJA010000292.1:0-2014 GCA_963615745.1 Duodenibacillus sp. | reverse complement strand
TTTTATCACCTCCTTGCATTTGTCCGCTCCATTCCCAAAGAATACCACAGGCTGTTTCCCCAGCAACTCCACATAAGAATTCTCGTCTATTATATCTGCAGAGACATCTTTTACCGCCTCCAATCTCCTGGTATATATGGCAGAATATACTTCCATTCTGCGAGCATCTATCATAGGACACAGCAACGCATCTTCCGGAATCTGTTCGGCAAGAAGCAAAGGTACGCACAAAAGTTTCAAAGTAGACACACTTATCAATTTCAAATCGCGACCATAGCAAAGCCCCTTCGCCATGGAAACCCCAATACGCAACCCCGTATAAGATCCCGGACCGCAACTTACGGCTACCGCATCAACAGGAATCGCATGGCTGTCCGCGAAAGAAACCATCTCGTCTACAAACGGCCCCAACACGATACTGTGATTAGGACCCTCATAATCCTCTTTGTGCGCAATGACCTTGCCATTTTCACTCAACGCAACAGAGCAAACATCCGTAGCCGTTTCTATATGTACGATACAAGACATATCTTCTTACCGTTGGTAAAACATTTAGTAATGTGCAAAAGTACAAACTTTATCCCATTGTATGGCGGACTGTCTGTATATTTTACCGCCATAGCATGGAGCATAAAACCCTGTTTCTATCGTCTGACAAATCGTCTGCCATTCCATTTCATCACGATTTCATCCTTCAGAAATGGTTTCAGCTCCTCCTGTTTGTCTGTGAAACCGCCATCCACACGCAGTTTGAAACGGACTTCCAAACCTTTTTCATCCAATGAAGCCCCAAGCATCGGTATGTCCATTCGGGCAACCGCCCTATTCCACACCTCTTTTGAACAATCAGCCGGACACAGAAGAAAATCCTTTAGCACAGGAATCGCTATCAAATTCTCCCTCTGTACAGGCTTCCATGTCGCAACCTCAAAGAACAGCAGCTCACTTTCCGATTCTGGAACATAATATGTCTTCACCAAACAAAGCAACGTATCATTCTTATAAGGAAGCATCATCATCTCCATATCCAAGGAAGAGGAACTTCTTAGTTTCATGTAGTTGCTCCTCATTACCAGTAACTGAGAAGATTCCCCGTAGACATTTTTCACCACAGCATCCATATTGCTATCCAAAAAATCCAACATATCCAATCTGTTGTTATGGGTAAGCAAGGGGAAAATATTGTCCGGAGCATCCTTAAAGCAGTCTTTCATCTCCCGTGCAGACAAATACTGACCACCAAACATCAAAAAGAAGATTATCAAATATCTGATTACCATATTGCAAAATTACTTATTTGGATTCATGTTTTTGCGTGTACCGATAAAAATATCGCCTAATCATTTTGCTTTCATGGAAAAATCTCGTAATTTTGCACCGCTTTAACAGCAACCATTGCACTACCAACATTTCTCATACTTACATTTATAGAAACAATAAAAACATAAAATAGCAATGAAAGAAGGAATACATCCAAAAGACTACCGCCCTGTTGTGTTTAAGGATATGAGCAACGGCGATATGTTTTTGTCCAAATCAACATGCAAATCCACTGAAACAGTAGAGTTCGAAGGAGAGACCTATCCTTTGGTAAAGATAGAAATCTCCAACACTTCTCACCCTTTCTACACAGGCAAGTCCAAACTGGTGGATACCGCTGGTCGCGTAGACCGATTCATGAATCGTTACGCAAAAGCTCAAAAGAAATAATTTTCCATTTTTTCCTTGATAAGCAAGGAGCGTATCTCCCCTTTTTATAAAAGAAGATACACTCCTTGCTTTTTCTTATATCAGCTCCAACAAGATTACTTTCTTAGTTTGCGTAGGAGATACCGCGAATCTTTGGGATACACGATGCCCTACCAGCCATACTATCTCATCCCCCGAGCACACCACGCTTTGCCATTCCTTTTCAAAACGCGGCACTTTACAATCCGTCAAATAATCACTAACCAGTTTTCTTCCTTTCATACCATAAGGCTGGAATCTGTCTCCAGCACGGATTGTCCGCCAT
>CAVEJA010000291.1:0-2046 GCA_963615745.1 Duodenibacillus sp. | reverse complement strand
ATCCTGCATTTCCTTACTTTCAACAGAAGCGTCCTTATAAGCCTCGCCCATGATACCCGACTCTTTCAGTATTCGTACTCCCAAAGTATAGGCATCTTCTTGGGAATTGATAAAAGACGAAATCAACTGATGAAAAGCAGCCAGTTTCTTCTGAGTTCCAGTATTCACACCAATACTATACACATCAGGGCGGCTTAGAATATCCCAAACGCCTACTTCGTGCAAGGATGCTGCGGTGATGATTTTTCGTACTGTAACATCTCCTATTCCACGGGCAGGGAAATTGATAATACGCTTGAGAGCTTCCTCGTCATTGGGGTTTACAACCAATCGGAAATAAGCCAGTACATCCTTGATGATTTTCTGATCGTAGAAAGAGAAACCTCCATAAATGCGATAAGGAATCGCCTTTTTCCGCAAGGCTTCTTCAAAAATACGGCTTTGGGCATTGGTTCGGTATAGTATTGCGATCTGGGAACAGCTGAGATGTTTCAAGTGAATAAGACGGCTTATCTCATTGCATACAATTTCTCCTTCCTCTGTGTCACTAAAAGCTTTCTTTATAGAAATAAGTTCTCCCTTGGCGTTATTGCTGTACACCTTTTTTGGAATCTGCCTCTTGTTTTGGGAGATAATACTATTGGCAGCCTCAACAATGACTTGCGTGGAACGATAGTTCTGCTCCAATTTGAACAATTTTGTATTTCTATACAAATGGCTGAATTGAAGTATATTGTCAATGTTTGCTCCACGAAAGCTGTAAATACTTTGTGCGTCATCCCCTACCACACAAATTTTCTCATGCAGTTGCGCCAGCTTAATGAGGATTTGATGTTGCGCAAAGTTCGTGTCCTGATACTCATCGACGAGAATGTATTCAAATCGTTCCGCATATCGGTTGAGGACTTCCGGGTGTTGGTGAAAGAGAATATAGGTATTCAGAAGCAAATCGTCGAAATCCATGGCATTGGCTTTCTGGCAGCGCATACAATAAACATTGTAAATACTGGCAAGTTGTGGCATATTCGCATTGGAATCCCTTTGCCTTGTTTCCGGGCTTTCCACATATTCCTGAGCGGTAATCAGCGCATTTTTAGCTTCGGATATTCTGTTTAATATAACAGAAGGCTTGTAGGTCTTATCGTCCAAGCCCATTTCCTTGATAATGGTTTTTATCAGGCTTTTTGAATCAGAGGGTTGGTAGATGGTATATTGTGGAGAATACCCTAAAAGACGGGCTTCTTTGTGCAATATACGGTTGAAGATGGAATGGAAAGTCCCCATCCACAGCATCTGTGTTTCCAATTCCCCTACCATAGTTGCTACTCTTTCTTTCATTTCTCTGGCTGCTTTGTTGGTGAAAGTGAGCGCAAGAATACGTTCAGGCCTTATTCCTTTTTTCAGCAAGTATGCGATTTTGTATGTCAGAACCATGGTTTTCCCAGAGCCTGCTCCGGCAATAACCAAAGACGGTCCGTCAATGTATTCTACAGCTTCCCGCTGAGCGGAGTTGAGATTGTCAAGAAAAGACATATCAGATGCAGCCATTATTTACTTGTTTGTTTTCCAGTGTTTGTCTAAATTCTCCTGTAGTTTTCTTTCAGTGGGGTTTTCCTGACTTTTCCAGAGGCGTGTTCCTTTCAGGATATCCGGGAAATATTGTTGCTTGACAAAGTGTTCCGGGTAATCGTGCGGGTATTTGTAGTTCATGCCATAGCCAATTTGTTCCGTTAATTTTGTTGTCGCATTGCGTAAATGAAGGGGGACGGGTTGGTTTCCTGTCGAATTCACCAACTCCAGAGCCTTTCCTATTCCTAAATATGCAGAGTTGCTTTTAGGACTTGCCGCCAAATATACAGTAGCTTCAGCTAATGGGATTCTTCCTTCTGGCCAACCGATTTTTTCTACAGCCTCGAAAGCGGCGTTTGCCAACAACAGGGCATTGGGATTGGCTAATCCAATATCTTCCGATGCCGAGATAACAAGTCTGCGGGCAATGAATTTAGGGTCTTCGCCAGCAGCGACCATTCTGCCCAACCAGTACAA
>CAVEJA010000290.1:0-2052 GCA_963615745.1 Duodenibacillus sp. | reverse complement strand
TATCTATTGTTTCAGTAATCAATTTGCAAAGTTAGTGTAAACTTTTTACTCCCGATGGCAGTCCCCCGCAAAAAGATGGACAGGACGCGCCACGGCATTTATTTCCCTCCCGTCCGCCGCCCTTTCCTCCCCAAAGCCGTAATTTTGTGTGGAAACACAAACACACACAGCATGAGACAATGGGAGAAAGCCGGGGATTTCGAGGAAATCCTCTTTGAGAAATGGAACGGGATAGCCAAAATCACCATCAACCGCCCGCGGTACCGCAACGCCTTCACGCCCAGAACCACGTGGGAGATGGGCGAGGCGTTCCGCCTGTGCCGTGAGGATGCCTCCGTCAGCGTGGTGCTGCTCACGGGAGCGGGCGACAAGGCGTTCTGCAGCGGAGGCGATATGCACGTCAAGGGACGCGGGGGCTACATCGGCGAGGACGGCGTTCCCCGTCTCAGCGTGCTGGATGTCCAGAAACAGATACGCTCCCTCCCCAAGCCGGTCATCGCCATGGTGAACGGCTACGCCATCGGGGGCGGCCACGTGCTGCACGTGGTCTGTGACCTGACCATCGCCTCCGAGAACGCCGTCTTCGGACAGACGGGCCCGCGCGTGGGTTCTTTCGACGCGGGATTCGGTGCGTCCTATCTGGCGCGCGTCGTGGGGCAGAAGAAGGCGAGGGAGATATGGTTTCTCTGCCGCCAGTACTCCGCACGGGAAGCCCTGCGGATGGGGCTGGTCAATGAGGTCGTCCCCTTGGACAGGCTGGAGGACACCTGCGTGGAATGGGCGGAGCGCATGATGGAGCACAGCCCCCTGGCGTTGCGGATGATCAAGGCGGGGCTGAACGCCGAGCTGGACGGGCAGGCGGGCATACAGGAACTGGCGGGCGACGCCACCATGCTCTACTATTTCCTCGACGAGGCGCAGGAGGGAGGCAGAGCCTTTCTGGAGAAGCGCAAGCCCGATTTCAAGAAATACCCCAAGCTCCCCTGAGCACCCATGACCCTCGACGACTTCCTCCTCCAGTGGCGTGACGGCTCGGAGCGCATCCCCGTTCACACCAGCGGCTCTACGGGAACGCCGAAACGGCTGCTCGTGGAGAAGAGGCGGATGGAGGCGAGCGCGCGCCTCACCTGCCGTTTCCTCGGTCTGCGCCCGGGCGACACAGCCCTGCTCTGCCTCCCTTTGGACTATATCGCAGGGAAAATGGTGGTGGTGCGCTCCTTAGTGGGCGGTCTGCGGCTGCTGTCCGTGCCGCCGTCCAGCCGTCCGCTCTCCTTTCTCGTCTCCCGCCCGGGGACATCCGCGCCGCCGGATTTCGCTGCCATGATTCCCATGCAGGTGGCGCGCTCGCTGGAAGACCCCCGGGAGAGGGAGATACTGCGGGGCATCCGTCACCTTATTATAGGAGGCGGGGCGGTAGACCCCTCCTTGGAGAACGCCCTGCGGGATTTCCCCCATGCCGTATGGAGCACCTACGGCATGACGGAGACCCTCTCCCACATCGCTCTGAGGCGAATCAGCGGCAGGGAAGCCTCCCTCTGGTACACGCCGTTCAGCCATGTCTCCGTCGCCCTCGACGGAAACGGCTGCCTGCTCGTCCGCGCGCCGGAGGTCTGCGAGTGTACGCTGCATACGCATGATATTGCCGTCATCCATCCCGACGGACGGCGTTTCCGCATCCTCGGGAGGACGGACAACACCATCTGCTCGGGCGGCTTGAAAATCCAGATGGAGGAAGTGGAGCGGAGGCTCGCGCCATTCCTCCCCCGCCCTTTCCTCATCACCAAGACCCCGGATGCCCTTCTGGGCGAGTGCGTCACCCTCCTGACGACCGACGGCGACCTGGAAGCCGTAGCGGCGGTGTGCCGTCTCCATCTGCCCGGACACTGGATGCCCAGAAGATTTTTCACCCTTTCCGCCCTGCCTCTTACCAAGACGGGGAAACCGGCACGGAGGGAGGCGGAAAGAATCGCCGCCGCCCGCGCGGAGGAATAGGCGGCATCGTGCCGCGGAGTTTCCGTATCGGTCCGTATCGTTCTCCGTTCATTCTCCTAT
>CAVEJA010000289.1:1494-2117 GCA_963615745.1 Duodenibacillus sp. | reverse complement strand
TCTATCTCAAGAAGTTTTACCGTGATGTTGTCACCTTCTTTGATGCCTGCATCCTCCACATTCTCCAGATGTTTCCAAGCAATCTCGCTGATATGCAGCAGTCCTTCCTTGCCCGGCATGAACTCTACGAAGCAGCCATAAGGCATGATGCTTACCACTTTCGCGTCATACACCGCTCCAACTTCGGGAACAGCGGCTATGGCACGGATCTTGGCGATAGCCGCCTCGGTAGCCGATGCGTTTGATGCGCTGATTTGTACTTTTCCTACGCCGTCTACCTCCTCTATCGTGATGGTTGCGCCAGTCTCTTCCTGCATTGCCTGAATTATCTTTCCGCCAGGACCGATTACCGCTCCAATAAATTCCTTAGGAATAACAATCTCCACAATTCTTGGAACCTGCGGTTTGAAATCAGCACGTGGCTCGGAAATGGTCTCCATCATCTTGGAGAGGATATGCTCTCTGCCTGCTTTCGCCTGCATCAAAGCCTCCTCCAGAATCTCATAGGAGAGACCGTCGCACTTAATATCCATCTGGGTAGCGGTAATACCGTTTACCGTACCTGTTGTCTTGAAGTCCATGTCTCCCAAATGATCCTCGTCACCGAGAATATCACTCAGAAT
>CAVEJA010000289.1:439-1451 GCA_963615745.1 Duodenibacillus sp. | reverse complement strand
ATTCTTGATCAAACCCATTGCTATACCAGACACAGGATTCTTGATAGGCACACCCGCATCCATCAACGCCAGTGTTCCCGCACAGGTTGTAGCCATAGAGGATGAGCCGTTGGACTCCAGTACCTGGGAAACCACACGAACCGTATAGGGGAAATCAGCAGGGATTTGTCCTTTCAACGCACGCCATGCCAGATGTCCGTGACCTATCTCGCGGCGGCCTGTTCCTCTCTGCGCCTTTGCCTCGCCCGTACAGAACGGAGGGAAGTTATAGTGAAGGAGGAATCGCATGGTGCTTTTGTTCAGAACATCATCCACCAGTTTCTCATCCAATTTTCCACCCAAGGTAACTGTACCCAACGCCTGGGTCTCGCCACGAGTGAAAATGGAAGATCCGTGAGGCATGGGCAAAGGACTGACCTCGCACCAGATGGGACGGATGTCGGTTGTCTTGCGTCCGTCCAGACGCTTGCCCTCGTCCAGGATGCAGCGACGCATCGCATCACGCTCCACATCGTTGTAGTAACGGTCTATCAAAGCATTCTTTTCCTCCAGTTCCTCTGGAGTGAGTTCGGGATGTTCCTCAGCATAAGCCACCTTGAAATCCTCGCGGATCTTGGTAAACTCCTCCTCACGCTTGTGTTTGTCCGCACAAGCACTGGCTGAAAAGGCATAAGCCTTATCGTAACATGCCTTGCGGCACTCCTCACGAAGCTCCTCGTCGTTTACCTCATGGCAATATTCTCTCTTCACATCCGTACCCAATTCCTTGGAAAGCTCCAATTGCAGACGGCACTGCGGCTTGATAGCCTCATGAGCGGCTTTCAAAGCTCCGAGCAAATCCTGCTCGGAAACCTCGTCCATCTCGCCCTCCACCATCATAATGTTCTCTTCGGTAGCTCCCACCATAATGTCCATATCGGCATTTTTCATCTGTTCGGTGGTAGGATTGATGACATACTCGCCATTGATACGGGCTACACGAACCTCCGAAATGGGAGCTTCGATGGGTATA
>CAVEJA010000289.1:0-368 GCA_963615745.1 Duodenibacillus sp. | reverse complement strand
TATTAACAAATACCTCAGCATGGTAATTGCTTGGGAATAGCGGACGAAGAACACGATCCACCAAACGGCTCGTCAATATCTCATAATCGGAAGCACGCCCCTCACGCTTTGTGAAACCGCCCGGGAATCTTCCCGCAGCAGAGTATTGCTCCCTGTAGTCACACTGAAGTGGCATAAAGTCTGTCCCCGGTACGGCATCCTTTGCCGCACATACAGTAGCCAGCAAGACCGTATTGCCCAAACGCAAAACGGCAGACCCGTCAGTCTGCTTGGCATACTTTCCAGTTTCAATTGTGATGGTACGTCCATCAGGCAATTGAACTGATTTAGTAATTACATTCATCTTAAAATAATTTATTGTTTTCTTT
>CAVEJA010000288.1:0-2180 GCA_963615745.1 Duodenibacillus sp. | reverse complement strand
AAGAGCTGACCTTTTCCGCCAACCCACTTGATGAATGGTTTTGCTTTTGCCATTTTTTGTTTTATCTTAATTTATTCTACAATTTCAGTTCGTAGGAGTTCCGCAATATCGACATTGAGAAGTTTGGCTGTTTTCATCGAACTCTCCAAATCTGGTTGGCTGGTATTCGTACACCATTTAGATATAGTAGTCTTGTCCTTTCCTAATTGCTCAGCTAACCATTTCCCGGTTTCCCTTTTTTTACAAGGACAACTTTGATACGATTTAGATGGCTTTCAGTTTGATGCAGTCGATGTCAGGACCCCATGTGTCCTGTTCCCCAAATTTGATGGAGTTCATCCCTTTGTGTAGTTTTATGCGGATGGTTTTGCTGTAAACATCCTCCCAGTTAGTGCCGGTGACTTTCTCTACACGGGGTGTCTCGCCGTTGATGGAGATGGTCAGTGGGCGTTCCTCGCCACAGAAATAGTCGATGGTCAGTTCGTATTCTCCGCCTTTTTGGGAATAAACCTGTTTCCACTCCATGTAATTGTCTTTGTTGTTGCCGAGATTGATGACCACTACACCGTTGGATGCGCCCTTTCGTGATACATAATTGGCTGTCTGTGCTCCGCTGATTTCCTGATAGCATTTCATCCACGCCTGTTCCGCCTCATATTTCTTGGGTTCGCAGCGTTTTGCTCCCGTTGCGACAAATACCTGTGAGCCGTGTGCGGGAACAGTGACCTTGAAACTTCCTCTTGCGGAAGCAGCGAATGGTTTGTGGTTTACAACATCTCGCAGAGCTATATTGCCCTCATATCCGATGTTTGCGATGTCCACATCGATGGTCTGTTCCTGATCGGAGAGGTTTGTGACGCACACAGCCCTTTTCTTACCACGCACTTTCTTGAGGTCTTTGGCAAACACGTAGACATCGTTTTCCCGCTGTACCACTGGTGCGCCTATGCCCAGAACATCCTGGTTGATGGCAATGAGTTCCTCGTTCTTCAAGAGATTGAGCGAGAAATCAGGTATCTTGGTCAGGTCACACCCTATAAGCAGCGGACTGCTTAGCATACACCATACAGCCATGTGGGTGATTTCCTCGTCGTGGGACAGCGTGCGCCCTATCTCAAGCATGTCCATGTCATTGTAATGTCCGTCGTGGGTATATTCAGAAAGGTATAGGTTTTCCTTGATGATGTCGCGCACCGAAGACCATTTGCAGAATATGTCACCCGTTGTACGCCAGGAGTCCGCCCAATCACTCACCCATGTACCGGGGTATGCCCAGCGGCAGATGTTGAAAACCACATCCTGTTTCTTAACATTGTCACGAATGGCTTGGATAATCTTGGTGTACTGTTCTTTCTCGTCAAGTTTGAGCTGATGTCCACCGCAGAAGTCTACCTTTATGAAGTCATAGTCCCATGTATCGAAAAACAGGATATTGTCTTCCACTTCGTAGCCGTAAAATCCGATGTCTTTTGAGCCACCACAAGCGTTAGCCCCAGCATCGGAATAGATACCGGCTTTCAGACCCAACTTGTGGATTCGGTCTGCCACATAACGCATACCGTGCGGGAAACGGTCTTTGCGCACTCCAAGAACTTTGGTCTCCTTGTCGTGGGGAAGGAAATAGCCGTCGTCAATATTGATGTATTTGTATCCGGCTTTGTTCAGCCCGGTTTTTACCATCGCTTCTGCCTGTCCGAGAATGACCTCCTCGTTAATGTTGAGGGCAAAAGTGTTCCAAGAACTCCACCCCATCGTGGGCGGGCGGAAAGCAAGTGCGGGCAGCGATACGCATACGCCCAGCACGAAAGCTGTGAAAGATAGGTTCTTCATCTTGTTATGGTTTGAAAGTTAAGTTGTTTCCGACAAAGATAGTAAAAATATCTGTTTTCGGAGATGTGCAGGAAAAGAGAAGAAAGTAAAAGAAAGGTAATATATTAAGTATTAATGTGCTATATGATTCTCTTGCTTTTCCGATATTTGCGAATTTGACTCTTAAAAAGACATAAGAGACGGACGCTTGTTCCTGTTTTATTTGTCGTTATTGAACTGTTCTTCGTATATTTACAACGCCTTTCCGAACTAAGGGGAAGAGAGGAAGAAAGTCTGCGAACGTTATAAGAAATATGATGGTGTCTATCTCGGTCGCTACGCCCAATGGTTTGTCGGTGTCTTCTTCTGCC
>CAVEJA010000287.1:0-2195 GCA_963615745.1 Duodenibacillus sp. | reverse complement strand
GGCTTGTCCTACTGAGGAGTAAAGCTGGCGTTGTTCCACGCTGCCTAATGACTTGTTTGTCTTGAGCAGACTGCGTCCGCTGGCAATGGAACCGCTGGAAACCAGCACCACATCCAGATTGTTTTGCCGAAGCCATGAGATCTGGTCTGCCAGTGATGACATGCGTGTGACATCCAGTTTTCCGTCAGAACGTGTGAGTACGTTACTGCCAACTTTGACAACGATACGTTTTCTTTCCTCTTGCTTCCCAAGCATGATACGTTACTTTTTGTTCTTATCCCTCTCCCGAATCTCCACACGGCGGATTTTTCCGCTGATGGTTTTGGGCAGCTCTTCCACAAATTCAATGATTCGGGGGTATTTATAAGGGGCGGTTTCCTTCTTTACATGGTTTTGCAATTCTTTGACGAGAGCGTCTCCCGCCTGGTCTTTCCACTCTTCGCGAAGAACGACCGTGGCTTTTACGACCATTCCTCTGAATTCGTCGGGGACACCCGTGATGGCACATTCCACCACTGCGGGGTGGGTCATCAGCGCACTCTCCACTTCAAATGGGCCAATGCGGTAACCGCTGCTTTTGATTACATCGTCTGTGCGTCCTACGAACCAGTAATAGCCGTCCTCGTCACGCCATGCGAGGTCACCGGTATGGTATACTCCGTCATGCCATACTTTCCGGGTCAGTTCCTCGTCCTTGTAATATTCTTTGAAAAGTCCGATGGGCTTCTTCTCCTTTGTGCGGATGACAATCTCCCCGTTCTCGTTTTCACCACACGGAGTTCCGTCCTGACGCAGCAAATCTATGTTGTATTGAGGGTTGGGAAGCCCCATGCTGCCTGGCTTGGGCTCTACCCAGGGCATAGTACCCAGGGTCATGGTTGTCTCCGTTTGTCCGAATCCTTCGAACAGTTTGATGCCAGTCGCATCGTAAAACTTCTGGAATACGGCTGCGTTCAACGCTTCTCCTGCCGTGGTGCAATATTCCAAGGATGACAAATCGAACTTGCTCATGTCCTCATGCACCATGAAACGGTAGACGGTCGGGGGTGCGCAGAAAGATGTTATTTTGTATTTCTCAATGGTCCGCAGCATTCTTTCCGCATTAAACCTTTCCTGGTCGAAGACAAAAACCGTAGCTCCGGCAAACCATTGTCCGTAAAGTTTTCCCCAAGCGGCTTTTCCCCATCCGGTGTCTGCCACGGTAAGATGGATGCTTCCTTTGTGCAGATGATGCCAGAATACGCCTGTGGTAAGATGCCCCAGCGCATAAAGGAAATCGTGTGCCACCATTTTGGGTTCTCCGCTGGTGCCGCTGGTGAAATAGGAGAGCATTATGTCGTCATTGGTATTGACATGGAGGGGGCGGTGAAAGGAAGGTGCTTTTTTCCATTCATCCTTCCAATTGTGGAATTCCTCGGGAACAAGCGGGCCAACACTGATGAGTGTCTTCAGAGACGGGCTTTCGGGAATGGCGTCGCGGACTTGTGAGAGCACATACTCGTCACCTACACAGATGATGGCCTTGATTCCAGCCTTTTGGTTTCGGTATATGATGTCTCTTTTTGTGAGCATGTGGGTGGCGGGAATGGCGACAGCCCCTATTTTGTGAAGAGCCAGAATGGAGAGCCAGAACTCATAACGCCTCTTCAGAATGAGCATTACCATGTCGCCCTTTCCTATTCCTAATGTCTGGAAATAGCTTGCTGTCTGGTCAGTCTTTTCCTTGAGGTCCTTGAAAGAGAACTTTTTGCATTCGTCGTCCTCGTTTACCCAAAGCAGGGCTGTCCGGTCTGGGTCTTCTGTTGCCCATCGGTCCATAACATCATAGGCGAAATTGAAATTCTCCGGAACGATAAATTCCAGATTCTTCTTATAGTCCTCGTTGTCCTTAAAACTTGTTTGCTTGAGAAAATGTTCAATCATAAGAATGGTGTTATTTGCCTGCTCCGGCTTTTAGTCCTCGGATTACGGCGGAAGAAAATCCTGCGTGTTCCATTTCGTTGAGACCTTTGATGGTAACTCCTCCCGGAGTTGTCACTTCGTCAATCTTGCTCTCTGGATGTGAATGAGTGGCTTGCAACAACTCAACCGCTCCTTTTACAGTTTGTTCTACAATCTTTTCCGCATCTTTGGCTTTGAATCCCAGTTCCACGCCGCCTTCTACGGAGGCGCGGATATATCGCATGGCGTATGCG
>CAVEJA010000286.1:0-2222 GCA_963615745.1 Duodenibacillus sp. | reverse complement strand
CTCGGAAAACATGAGACCTCCTGCATACTTGGAATGTACAAGAGAGTTTATCTTACTGGTTGTTGGTACACCCATGGTTTACTTACTGTTACTAAATTCAACCGCAAAGGTATTGTGAAATTCTGAGAAAAGCGAATTTTGCATACACAATTCCTGGTATTTTATAATAAATGACGAAATTTCACAGTGTAAAAAATCCATTAAGGGGAAATAGCCAATTCATAGCGAACCGGCTATCGTTTTACCCCCAAACACAGAAATAGCCTATCACAACTGTGGGCATTGTTACTCTTTCCGCATGTAAATCCATTTTTATAGTAAAATGCCCGAGAATAGACACATGCTAATATGTTGAATTTAGGGATTGTAACTTCCTTTCCGGGTGGTTTTGTATGTACCCGCCTACTCGTAATTTGGTAAATTCAAGGCAACAATAACGATTTTTCCTGTTTTTGTCCTATCTTTGTAGGTCATTAGCAGGAAAAATTTATTTTAGAATATGAGACAATATAAGATTGCAAACAACATTGCAGGCTGGATTGTTTTCGGAATAGCGGCATTCGTGTACTGTTCCACAATAGAGCCTACTGCGAGTTTCTGGGACTGTCCCGAGTTCATTACGACGGCTTATAAGTTCGAGGTGGGACACCCTCCCGGCGCACCGTTCTTCATGATATTCGGCAATCTCTTCACCCAGTTTGCCAGTGACCCCACCCAGGTGGCGAAGATGATTAACATCATGTCCGCCCTGCTGAGTGCCACTTGCATTCTTTTCCTCTTCTGGACCATCACCCATCTGGTGCGCAAGCTCGTTTGCGACCACGGGGAGGTGAAGACCCTGGGGCAGATTATCGGCATTATCGGTTCAGGTACGGTGGGTGCTTTGGCTTACACTTTCAGTGACACTTTCTGGTTCAGTGCGGTAGAGGGCGAGGTGTACGCTTTCTCCTCTATGTTCACCGCCCTGGTGTTCTGGCTTATCCTCAAATGGGAGGACAACTGCGACAAACCTCACAGTGACCGCTGGCTGGTTCTGATTGCCTATCTGATGGGTTTGTCCATCGGTGTCCATCTGTTGAACTTGCTGTGTATTCCCGCCATTGTGCTGGTATGCTACTACAAGAAGAGCAAGAACGCCGACCTCAAAGGCTCGTTGCTGGCTTTGCTGGTGTCCTTTGTCATCGTTTTCGCCATCCTTTACGGCATCGTGCCGGGACTGGTGAAGATAGGCGGATGGTTCGAGCTGCTGTTTGTGAACACGCTTCATCTGCCGTTCAACACCGGCGCGCTCCTGTATCTGTTCCTTTTGATAGTGGTTGTGCTGTGGGGAATCTACGAGAGTTATACGTTCAAGAGCAAGAAACGCATGGTGGTTTCCTTCATTGCCTCCATAGGAATGTTGGGAATACCGTTCTACGGTTACGGCGCATTGTGCGTGATTGGCGGCATCATCATAATAACGGCTCTCTGCGTGCTTCTTTTCAAGGTGCGCAAGGTGGCTGACTATGCCCAGCTTCCACGTATTCTGAACACCACGCTGCTGTGCTGTCTCATGCTGATGATAGGGTATTCCTCCTATGCGCTGATTGTTATCCGCTCTACGGCGAATCCCCCGATGGATCAGGGCTCTCCCGAGGATGTGTTCTCCTTGTCCGAATATCTGAACCGTGACCAGTACGGCTCTACGCCGCTGCTGTACGGTCCCGCATATACATCACAAGTCAAGGTGGAACGCCAGGGCGACTATATGGTGCCGGTACGTACGAAAGGGGCACCCATCTATGTGCGCGCCGAGAAGACCAGTGCCGACCAGAAGGATGAGTATGAGAAAATAGGCAACAAGGACGAGTATGTCTACGCCCAGAACATGCTCTTCCCCCGTATCTGGGACGAGAAACACACGCAGGATTATGAATCCTGGTTAGGCGGTGTGACCGGCCACATGGTGGATTACGACCGTGGAGGCCAGGTGGTGCAGGTGAAGATGCCATCGCAGATAGACAACCTGCGCTTCTTCTTCTCCTATCAGATGAACTTCATGTACTGGCGTTACTTCATGTGGAACTTCGCCGGCCGTCAGAATGATGTCCAGGGATTCGGCGAGGCAGAACACGGGAACTGGATTTCCGGTATTCCTTTCTTGGACAATCTCCGTCTGGGCGACCAGAGCAAACTGCCCGATGACCTGAAAGAGAACAAGGGACACAATGTGTTCTATATGC
>CAVEJA010000285.1:921-2264 GCA_963615745.1 Duodenibacillus sp. | reverse complement strand
CGGAAAGATTGCCATTCGTTCCGACCTTACCCACGCGTCTGTTGTCATTAGATGATGTAGAATTTAGGGAAGAAGAAATATCAGCCGTAGAAGTGTTGTCATCGTTGGTGGTGTCGGATATTCCTTTGGCGGAATGACAATCTTCCTTGTCCGACTTTGTATCATCCTCCGTTGTGGTAACGATTACTCTTGCTTTCGGAACTTCCGTGTGGACGATTGCAGAGCCATCCGCATTGCGCTTCAATGAAAAGCCGTTCTTGACAAATCTCCCGTCCACATACCAACCAGAGAGTGAATGCAGGGTAATGATACGGTTGTCTCCAACCTTTTGTGAAGAGGAAATGCCTACAACCTCCATAGCCTGTAAAAGTTTCGGTACGGTCTTGCGGTCTTTGTCCCAGAGTTTGGCAAGTTGGGTGTTGTCAACCATACATTGCCCACACAAGATTTCCACTTGCTGGGTCTTGCTGACAGGTACAAGAGTCGTTTCACGAACAGCGAGAGTGGCAAGTGACATGAAACATTCCATGCGGTCAATCTTGTACTTCTTGCAGCGAAGATACTCCATCTGTACATCTGACAGCGTGAAGCAGTAATGTATCTTTTGTTTATCCATGTTCTGTGAATTTTGAATATTATAACCATAACTGACAAGGCTGTTTTTCTCAGTAAAGAGAAAATCATCTGTGCCGTCCTCTCCTTGGGGAAATGTCCTCCGCAATAACGTAGAGTTCGCCCTGCAACCTGTCATTGGAATGGCTGCTCAATCGGGAAATGCACTCAATGCAAACGGACTGGGCAAGAATCTTTCTCCTGCCGATGGTCGCTTCATCGTTGATACCCTTGTTGGCTCCGCATTGCTCGGCAAGTTCATTGAAAGCATCACGCATACGAAAGTAGCCGTTGCCAGTATGGATATAGTTCACGGCAAGGTCAGCGACATTTGCCAACTTGCTTCTGTACTCCTCATGGGAAATATCGTCCTTCTTCATCATCGCCATGTCTATTTTCAAAGTTCATTCATGTGCTTTGTAGCTGCCTCCTTGGTTTCCGCCTCTGACATACTGCGGTTCTGACGCATCCAACTCAAAAGCTCGGACTTCTCAAAGTAGATAATCTTGCCGTTGGGACGGAAGAACGGAAGTTCATGCTTGTGTGTCATCTTGTAGAGACTGCTCTTTGATATGCCCATGAATAAGGCTGCTTCCTCCAATGTCAATACTTGCTTGGCATCCCGGAGAAGGTTCTCCATAATCCCAATGCGGTGTTCATGTGACTCTACCTTCAAGAGAAGGTTCTCCATATCTATTGGTTTGTTCATTATCCTGTAATTTAATTGTTTG
>CAVEJA010000285.1:0-908 GCA_963615745.1 Duodenibacillus sp. | reverse complement strand
TCGTTGTACTGCTCGTTTTGAGAGTGTAGTCCCCCAAGGCAGAGAAAAATCCCTGCCCGAAAAATGGGGACTACAAAAGTGAAATTAACTGGTTGTTATCCTGAAAAGTTCCGTTTACTTGTTATCCTGTAAAAAAGTTATTCTGCGTGGATGGGTGTTGGTGGCTGCCGTCCGCTTTGTCCTTGGTATCTGCCTGTTCTCCTCACGTTGCTTGCGACCACGAAAGGCTTTCTTTGTGTTGTCAACAGCCTTGACCTTTTCATCGGTCAGCACATCGGCATAGATGGCGGTGGATTTGAGCGACTTGTGTCCCAACAGCTTCTTGGTAGTCTCAATGTTGCCGGTAACCGCCTGTACCAAAATTCCGAATGTATGTCGGGCGCAGTGAAAAGAGATATTCTTCTCAATACCCACCTTCTTGGCTATCCGTTTGAGGGCGGCATCCACATTAGCCTTGGCAGGAAGATGAAAGACGAAATCATCTTTTCCTTTGGGTGGCATCCACGACAGGGCGGTATTGCCGATTGGTACGGCATTGAGAGCCTTGGTTTTCTTCTGGACGATAACAAGCGTGTTCGTTTCCTTGTTTCTCTTGATGTCACTCCACCGCAGAGCCGTGATGTCGCTGATGCGAAGTCCTGTCAGACAGGCAAAACCGAAAGCCCTCTGTGTCTCCGCAACCCCTGGGCTTGTCTCCTCCGAAGCCATGAACATTTTCAATTCTTCGGGAGTGAGATACTGCTTATGTGATGACTTTGGCTTGGGAAAGATGTCTGACTTCTCCAACTGGTAGAAAGGGTTAGCCTTCAACTTTCCGAACTTGACCGCTTTGTTGAACATCGCCACTATGCGCTGTTGAACACTATGCAGGGAGGCTTCACACAAAGGCTTGGCTTCCACTCGCACAT
>CAVEJA010000284.1:0-2403 GCA_963615745.1 Duodenibacillus sp. | reverse complement strand
AGCACGTGATTTGTAATCTCGGGGTCGTTGGTTCGAATCCGACAAGAGGCTCAACGAAAGAGAAGGATGCCTTCGGGCATCCTTCTCTTTCGTTTTACAAGTTCGGGAACTCATCCGAAACACCATTATATCACCATGTGTCCTCCGCCCTGTCCGGATTGTCATACACACTGGATGGTATCATTTCTATATAACTCAACCGCAAGTCGCTCTGAAAATCCGTGTCTACCAGGGTCTGTATCCGCAGATAATAAGTCCTCTCCGGCTCCATGTAGAAACGCCCTATAATAACTCTGGAAGATTCATAACGCAGCGTACATCTGTTAATAGATACGGATTGAAAAGGAAGCCTCCAACAATATGAGGCAGGACCAGGCATAACCTGACGCAACCTCATCCCCCTCGCCATATCAAGGAATGCCACAGAATCCTCCTCTATATCAACATCCCACGGAAAATACGATTTGGGTATGTCTATCCTGCGCACTCCCAAGTCCACCATCTTGTCCTTCCGCAGACTGTCGCCAAAGAAGTAATGGTAAATCCCCGTACTGGGATGACTGGTGCGTATCTCCCAGACACCCGCACGCGGTACGGGGAGAAGCCGCACGGCTACCTCTCCATCGAATTCTGCATTATTATTTTCATAGAATACAGTTGAACCCATTATATATTTCCATTCGCCCTCTGTCTCCACGCCCTCACAATATCCTTTGGGAATCTTCCAACAGGTAGAAGCATAGGGGCTTTCCCCATACGACCTCCCCCGTATCCGATTGCTCATCATCTCTGGCATCGTCTGGCAGACATTGTAGCGGATGCGCTCGTTCAGCACCACATCACGCGCATAGCCGTCGTAGAGCAGCACATGGTCTATCGGGTAATAGTAACCGTTCACCGCATAGTTCACGTACTCCCCGTTGTCCGCACGGACCAGAATGCCCTCGTGGTCGCAAGAGGTCTCACGGTAGTCTCCGTCGAAGGCGTTGTTGTAATAGCTGTGGCGGTTCAGACGCTTCTCGCCGGAACGAGCCACGTCCGTCAGCTTCAGCAGGCGGCGGGGCTTCCCCATCGGCTGGAAATACGTCCAGACGTTGATGTTGAAAGCGTCGCTCCCGCCACGGGTCCACCACCCCCACTCGTTGGCGTGGTACGCCAGATGGCCGTAATCCTCCATGTAGGGGACAAGGTGGTAGGACAGGAAGCGGTTCACGGCGTTATCCTGGCTCCCGCAGTCGTCCGACACGGCATCGGGATACGCATCCACGCACCTCGCACGGATGACGGACATGATCTCATCCCAGTTCGTCACATGGCCGTCGGCAGCGTCAGTCTCGGGATACGGGACACCCCAGTCCCGGTGGAACACATCGTCCGTCTCCACAAAGGCGGTATAGCCGTGAAGACGGTAGCGGGGGACGCGCCAGATCCCCAGATCCGTCTCCATATAACGCCGGTACACCTCGTCATAGCCCTTGTCACGGTAGAGCAGGAGGGAGTCAGACCATCCCGTCACCTCCAGAAGATGGCTGAAGACGCGGAGATTGCCCGTCGCGGCTATCAGGCCGGACAGGCTGTTCGGGGCGGGAGGGATCACACGGTCCACAACGTGCACGTAGCCGTTCTCAAGCTCTATGTCCGGGGAGACGATGCGGGACACGCCGTTGAGGCGGACTATCGCACCGTCGCCGAAGTCGCCGAAGCTGACCATCAGATGGTGCCCGTCCAGAGTGCCCTCCGCCATGCTCCCCTCGTACAGATCCATCTGGCGGAACGCCGCGTCCCAGCCGTGGTCCACCACTCCGCCGCACACCACGGCGTTCACCACAGACCGGGGAAGCGTGTCCACGTCATAGCGGCCCCTGCCGTAGAGGGAGTCCAGATAGAGCCGCACGGCATCGTCCGTGGGGAAGAACGCCGTGTAGTGGCCGCGGGTGCCCAGAAGGGAGGACACCGTCGCGGGGGAGGAGGAGTAGTAGATGGCGCGGTCCATCAGACGGGAGAAAAGGGTCAGGCGGCTGTCGGAACGGACATACTGGGAGATGTTCTGGTGGCGGAACACATAGAGATGCTCCTGATCCACCTCGTCCGAACAGGAAAACAAAAGAAAGCAGAACAAAAGAACCCTAAACATCAGAATCTTTCTTTCCATGAGGAGCAGTTTCTGTTTAACCCCACAAATATAATCTGTTCTTTTCAAAGAACAAAAAAAACGAATAAATTTTATCTTTTCCTCAAGATCCCGCCCAAACAACCAGAAATCCACACCAGAAACAAGGACGACAAACAACGAATAAAAAAACGCACGAGAGAAACTCTGTGCGTTTTTATCTGTTTTAATACATTTCGTCGGGGTGACTGGATTCGAACCAGCGACCTCGCGCCCCCCAGACGTGTACTCTA
>CAVEJA010000283.1:0-2620 GCA_963615745.1 Duodenibacillus sp. | reverse complement strand
TGTCCGTTGCCGCCAACCAGGCTAACTTCACCCTGTTTTACAATGTCACCGCCATTGTGGTCTGGGGCAGTTACTTTGTTTTGGCACTCATCATCCTTCAAGTTCCCAAGAGCGGCATATCCATTGTCACCGCAGGTTTGGCCACAGGTATCGGTTTCGCCATGAAGGATCTCATTGAAAATTTCTTCTACGGAATATCCTTAATGACAGGAAGACTGCGTGTAGGCGACTGGATTGAGTGCGACGGTATCTGCGGGAAAGTGGACTCCATCTCCTATCAGAGTACTCAAATCATCACTGACGAGGGAAGTATCATCGCCTTTCTGAACAGTGCCCTCTTCAGCAAGAATTTCAAAAACCTCACCCGCAACCATTTTTATGTAAAGTCCAAGATCACCATTGGCGTAGCTTACGGCAGCGATGTCAATGTGGTACGGAAAGTTCTCTCAGAAGCTATCATGAAGATGGCTTATAGGAACAAGAGCGGAAGAGAAGTCTTAGACACCAAGAAAGGGGTTAATGTCCTCCTGACAAACTTCGGAGACAGCAGTATCGACCTCGTTATCACTTACTGGACACTTGTTTCCGAGAAGATTGGCTTCGACTGTAAGGTCAAGGAGGTCGTCTACAACACCCTTAACCAACACAACATTGAGATTCCCTTCCCACAAAGAGATCTGCGCATCGTATCATCTGTTATCAAGGATTAGCGCATGGGCAATGTGCTGATTGAGCAGATACGGAGCTGCGAAAGCTCTCTTCCCTTAAGGCAGCGGCTCAAGCTGGTCATCAACTTGAGCCTGCCAGCCATCATGGCACAGCTTTCCACCATTCTCATGGAGTATATCGATGCTGCCATGGTTGGGCATATCAGTGCCGAAAGTTCCGCTTCCATCGGACTTGTCTCCACAAGTATATGGCTTTTCGGAGGAGTATGTACCGCTGTCGTCATGGGATTCTCCGTTCAAGTTTCCCATGCTGTCGGTGCGAAGAACCTGCATCACGCCCGGAGCATTCTCCGCCAATCCATCATTTCATGCCTGGTTTTTTGTATGGTAATCCTCTCCGCCGGACTATGTATTGCCCCCTCCCTGCCAGCATGGCTGGGAGGAGCCACAGCTATACGGGAAGATGCCACCTCTTATTTCACCATTTTTCTGCTGGCTCTGCCCGCCTGGCAGTTGAATTATCTGGGAGCCAGTATGCTCCGCAGCACAGGCAATATGCACATCCCCTCCATTTTAAATATGTTGTGCTGCGCTTTGGATGTGTTTTTCAATTTCTTTCTCATTTTCCCCTCCCGGGTATGGCAAACAGGAACGTTCAATCTATATATCCCTGGCATGGGATGGGGCGTGTCGGGAGCGGCTTTGGGCTCCGTACTGGCCCATATCGTCACCGCCTCCCTAATGCTTTACTTTCTCTTCGTACGCTGTCCGGAACTGAAACTCATCCATACACACGGCTCATTTTCTCCTCAAAAGGACTGTATCCGCAAGGCAGGAAAAATCAGTCTTCCCATGATGTGTGAGCATATCGTCATGTGCGGAGCTCATATCAGCATCACCGCCATTGTCGCCCCGTTGGGTGTCGCTCCCATAGCCGCAAATTCCTTCGCTATTATCGCAGAAAGTCTTTGCTATATGCCCGGTTACGGAATAGGAGATGCCGCTACGACTTTAACAGGCTTGTCCATTGGTGCGGGGAAAAGGGAACTTGCCAGACATTTCGCCTATACCGCCGTTTTCTTCGGAATGGCGGTCATGACTTTCATGGGAGTTGTCATGTATATTTTCGCCCCAGCCATGTTGGAAATCATGACCCCGATTGAGGAAATCTCCTCCTTAGGCACTACCGTTCTGCGCATCGAGGCTTTCGCAGAGCCGATGTTCGCCGCATCCATTGTGGCTTACGGTGTTTTTGTTGGCGCAGGGGACACTTTCAAACCTTTCCTGATGAACGTAGGAAGTATGTGGATTGTCCGAATCACCCTTGCCGCACTGCTTGCATCCCATTATGGATTGGTCGGAGTATGGATAGCCATGTGTGCGGAACTGTGCTGTCGGGGAATCATCTTCCTTGTTCGTCTGTATAAGGGCTGGTGGCTTCCGTCGTCAAAAACCACAACTAAAACAGGAAGCAGGACTTTGGAAAGCTCTTGAAAACATCGGAAAAAACGTAACTTTGTACAATCTCTTAATCCATATAGCATGAAACAACTACTTCAAGACATGGAAATGGGTGGTGAAAGACCACTTTTTGAAAGTCACCACCTCATATTGGACAATGTCACCATCACAGACGGAGAATCCGCTATCAAGGAATGTAGCGACATCACCATCAGGCATTGTCTCTTCAAAGGGAAATACCCATTATGGCATGTACACGGTTTCACGGTCTCCGACACCCATTTTTCCGTAGAGGCACGGTCTGCCCTATGGTATTCTGACCATCTCAAGATGACTGATACCGTCATTGATGCACCCAAGATGTTCCGTGAGATGCACCATTTGGAACTGACCGATGTCACCATTAACGATGCGGATGAGACTTTCTGGAAGTGTGACGATGTTGTCCTGAAGAATGTGAGACTTCACGACGGCACATATCCTTTCATGTT
>CAVEJA010000282.1:0-2690 GCA_963615745.1 Duodenibacillus sp. | reverse complement strand
GGAGAGTATCAATGGTGTGGAGGGTATGACTTATATGACTTCCACGGCTTCTAATAATGGTAGAGCGGACATTACCATTTACTTCAATCAGGACACTGACCCGGATATGGCGGCTGTCAATGTGCAGAACCGTGTCTCCCAGGCTCAGTCTCTGTTGCCTTCCGAGGTAACGCAGGTGGGTGTGACGGTGACGAAACGCCAGAGTTCCCAAGTGGTCATGTTCACTTTGACGACGGAAGACGGGCGTTATGATGACGAGTTTCTGACAAACTATGCCAATATCAATGTCATCCCGGCATTGAAACGTGTGTCTGGCGTGGGTGATGTGCAGTCATTTGGTGCCAAGACTTACTCTATGCGTATATGGTTGGACCCGCAGGCGATGCGCTTGAACAACCTGATGCCATCCGATATTACCCAGGCTCTTGCCGAGCAAAATATAGAGGCGGCTCCGGGTTCTTTTGGTGAACAGAGTGACAAGGCATACCAATACACCCTCCGTTACACCGGCCGTCTCAAGACTGCGGAGGAATTCGGCAACATCATTTTGACCAGTACTTCTACGGGACAGACCTTGAGACTGCGTGATGTGGCGCAGGTTGAGCTGGGCGGTCTGAATTATGATGTGGCCATGAAGAACAATGGACGGCCCTCAATCATGGCTATGGTTCAGCAGGTGGCGGGTTCTAATGCCAATGAGATCGCAAAGGAGTGTAAGAAAGTTATCGAGGAACAGTCCAAGAGTTTTCCTCCGGGACTGGAATACAAGATAAATTATGATGTGACAGACTTCCTTTATGCTAGTATAGAGGAGGTGGTGAAGACCTTGATTATAACACTTCTGTTGGTGTTCTTCGTGGTTTACATCTTCTTGCAGGATGTCCGCTCCACTTTGATACCGTTGATAGCTGTCCCAGTATCGTTGATTGGAACATTCTTCTTCCTGAAGATATTCGGGTTCTCTATCAATTTGCTGACCCTGTCCGCTCTGTTGCTGGCGATAGCCATCGTGGTGGATGATGCCATTGTGGTCGTTGAGGCTGTTCATGCCAAGTTGGATCAGGGCTATAAGAGCGCGCGTATGGCATCAATCGATGCGATGAACGAGATTTCCGGGGCAATTATCTCCATTACTCTTGTGATGGCATCCGTATTTATCCCTGTGTCATTTATCGGAGGGACATCCGGAACGTTCTATCGTGAGTTTGGTGTGACCATGGCTGTGTCCATCTTCATCTCGGCGTTGAATGCGCTGACTTTAAGTCCTGCGCTTTGTGCTGTACTGCTGAAGCCGAAGAATGAGGATGGCAGTACAAGAAAGATGAGTTTTGCGGAACGGTTCCATACAGCGTTCAATGTGGCTTTCGACAAGTACACGGTTAAGTATAAGAAAGGCGTGGAGAAATTTATCAAGAAGCCTGTTCTGGTTGTCGTAACCATCGTTGTGGGCATAGCCGTGCTGATTGCAACCATGCTTACCACCAAGACAGGACTTGTGCCGGACGAGGATACGGGCGTGGTATTCTGTACCATTTCCATGCCTCCCGCCACAAGTCAGGCACGTACGCAGGAGGTTATCTCCTATGTGGATTCCATGCTGGCTTCCAATCCTGCTATTTTGAATCGTGAGCAGATCGTGGGTTACAACTTCTTAGCGGGGGCTGGCTCTGACCAAGCCACGTTCATCATCAAGCTGAAACCTTTTGCCGAGCGTAATATGGGGCAGAGTGCCAAGGCTGTATTGGGGATGATATATATGCAGACTGCCACGATTAAGGATGCCCAGATACTTGCTTTCGCTCCTCCAATGATTTCCGGCTTCTCCGCAACCAATGCCATAACTATGACATTACAGGACAAGACGGGTGGCGAGCTGGATAAATTCTACAAGATAACCAAGGATTTCCTTGCCGAGTTGCAGAAACGGCCGGAAGTGCAAGTGGCGATGACCTCTTATAACCCCTCCTATCCCCAGTATATGATAGATGTGGATGTTGCCAAATGCAAGCAGTCTGGCATCTCTCCATCCACGGTGTTGTCTACAATGCAGGGATATTATGGCGGTCTTTACGCCTCCAACTTCAACTCTTATGGAAAACTCTATCGTGTCATGATTCAGAGCAGTCCTGACAAACGTATGACAGAGGAGAGCTTGAACGATGTGTATGTGCGTACTTCTTCGGGTATGGCTCCTATCAAGGGATTCTGTTCCATACGCCGTGTCTATGGTCCTCAGGGTATCAACCGCTTCAATCTGTTTACCTCTATCAACGCCAATGTAACTCCTAACGACGGATATTCTTCCGGAGAGGTGCTGAAAGCCATTGAGGAAGTGGCAAAGGAGAATCTTCCGCAGGGCTATGGCTATGAGTATTCCGGTCTGACCCGTGAGGAGCAGAAGTCAAGTAACACCACGGGAATTATCTTTGTTCTCTGTATAATCTTCGTTTACCTGATTCTGAGTGCCCAGTATGAGAGTTATGTGCTGCCGTTGGCGGTGATTCTTTCTGTGCCTTTCGGTCTGGCGGGAGCTTTCGGGTTTACCGAGATCTTCGGACATAACAATGATATCTATATGCAGATTTCTCTGATTATGCTGATTGGATTGCTGGCGAAGAACGCCATCCTGATTGTCCAGTTCGCATTGGAGCGTCGTGAGACGGGTATGGATATTACTTATAGTGCCATTC
>CAVEJA010000281.1:2142-3265 GCA_963615745.1 Duodenibacillus sp. | reverse complement strand
ACCAAAAATAATGCCCGTACTCGAAAGGGTAAGAAGAAGACTGTTGCTAACAAGAAAAAAGCTACTAAATAACAGATAATTATGGCAAAGAAAACTGTTTCAGCTAAAAAAAGAGTTGTCAAGGTAAGCGCTGTAGGTCAATTGCACGTTCACAGCTCTTTCAACAACGTGATTGTTGCATTGACAAATAGTGATGGTGAAATGATATCTTGGTCATCTGCTGGTAAGATGGGATTCAGAGGTTCTAAGAAGAACACCCCTTATGCAGCTCAGATGGCAGCAGAAGATTGCGCTAAAGTAGCTTTCGATTTAGGTCTTCGCAAAGTGAAGGCTTATGTGAAAGGTCCAGGTAATGGTCGCGAGTCTGCTATCCGTGCCGTTCATAGCTCAGGTATTGAGGTCATGGAGATTGTAGATGTTACCCCGTTGCCACACAATGGTTGCCGTCCTCCAAAGAGAAGAAGAGTGTAATTGTTTTATTAATCCAGTAAAATTCGTTATAATGGCAAAATATACAGGACCAAAATCTCGTATCGCGCGTAGGTTCGGAGAACCCATTTTCGGACCGGACAAAGTTTTAAGTAAGAGGAATTACCCTCCCGGACAGCATGGAAACAATCGTCGTCGCAAGACTTCTGAGTATGGTGTCATGCTTGCGGAGAAGCAAAAGGCGAAATACACCTATGGAGTGTTGGAGAAACAATTCCGCATCCTCTTTGAGAAAGCCGCTCGTTCCAACGCCGTAACTGGTGAGGCTCTCTTGCAGGAGCTGGAAAGCCGTCTGGACAATGTGGTGTTCCGTCTGGGTATTGCACCGACCCGTGCCGCAGCACGCCAGTTGGTAAACCACCGTCACATTGTAGTCAATGGCAAGGTGGTGAATATCGCTTCTTATCATGTACTCCCTGGTCAGATTGTCGCTGTTAGAGAGAAGTCCAAGTCATTGGAGGTTATCGCAGATTCTCTTGCAGGATTCAACCATAGCAGGTATCCCTGGTTGGAGTGGGACGAGGCGGCTAAGGCTGGCAAGTTCCTGCACATTCCAGAGCGTGCGGATATTCCAGAGAACATCAACGAGCAGTTGATAGTTGAATTGTATTCTAAAAATTAAATTAAACTAAAT
>CAVEJA010000281.1:0-2132 GCA_963615745.1 Duodenibacillus sp. | reverse complement strand
GTAATAATGTTGGAAGAGTCTCCAACGCACGGAAAGTTCGAGTTTCGTCCGTTGGAACCAGGCTTTGGTACAACAGTAGGAAACGCCCTGCGGCGTATTCTGCTGTCTTCTTTGGAAGGCTTTGCCATCAATACCATACGTATCAGTGGAGTAGAACACGAATTCTCCACTATACCAGGTGTGCGTGAGGATGTCACCAATATTATTCTCAACTTGAAGCAAGTTCGTTTCAAGCAATTGATACATGAATATGACACCGCAAAGGTCAGCATCGTTGTAGAGAACACCACCGAGTTCAAGGCTGGTGATATTAACAAGGGCTTGACCGGCTTTGAAGTGTTAAATCCAGACTTGGTAATCTGCCATATTGATCCCAAGGCGAAGATGCAGATAGACCTGACCATCAACAAAGGGCGTGGCTATGTCGTCTCTGAGGAGAACCGTGAGTTCTGTGATGAGATCAATATGTTGCCGATAGATTCTATCTATACTCCTATCCGCAATGTCAAATACGCTGTGGAGCCTTATCGTGTGGAGCAGAAAACGGACTACGAGCGTCTTACTCTCGATGTGACTACCGACGGGTCTATCCACCCCAAGGATGCGTTGAAGGATGCGGCGCGTATTCTTATTTACCATTTCGGTCTTTTCTCCGACGAGAAGATGACGATGGACAACTCCATAGAGGAAGACAGTCCTATCGACGAGGTTGATTTGAGGATGCGCAAGCTCCTGAAGTCAAAGCTGACGGAGATGAATCTTTCCGTCCGTGCCTTGAACTGTTTGGCTGCCGCTGATGTGGAGACCCTTGGCGACTTGGTGCAGTATAATAAGAACGACCTTCTCAAATTCCGCAACTTCGGTAAGAAATCCCTTACGGAGCTGGAGAATCTGTTGGCTAGCCAGAACTTGACCTTTGGAATGGACATTGCCAAGTATAAACTTGAAAAAGAAGAAAAAGAATAAACAATGAGACATAACAAAAAATTCAATCATCTTTCACGTACGGCTACACATAGAGCTTCCATGTTCTCCAATATGGCTGTTTCTCTCTTCACTCACAAGAGAATAACGACCACTGTGGCAAAGGCAAAAGCTCTGAGAAAGTACGTTGAGCCATTGATTACAAAATCAAAGAACGATACCACGCACTCCCGTCGTGTTGTTTTCAGTTACTTGCAGGACAAGGAAGCCATCAAAGAGCTGTTCGGCGTAATCTCCAACAAGGTTGCTGACCGCCCCGGTGGCTATACCCGAATCATCAAGTTGGGTTCTCGTCCAAGTGACGGCTCCGAAATGTGCTTCATCGAACTGGTGGATTTCGATGAGAACATGCTCAAGTCCGCTGGCAAGAAGAAGACCCGTACTCGTCGTGGCGGTAAGAAAGCTGCCGTAAAGGCTGAGACGGTGGAGGCTGCTCCCGTAGAGGAGGCTGTTGCCGAGGAGGTTGCTCCGGAGGCAGAGGCTGAGACTCCTGCAGAAGAAGCTCCCAAGGCAGAGTAATAAACCAATCAATTTGAATATAAAGGCGTGGGAGTTCACTCCTGCGCCTTTTGTTTCTTGTGTTGAGAAGATGAAGATTTTGAAGACATACCCGCTCACTTTTTTCTGCGTGGCCTTGATTTGGTATCTGTGCCTGTTCACTCCTCCGAAGACAAATCTGGATAACATTTCCAATATAGACAAACTGGTCCATGTCTGTATGTATTTGGGAACGATGTCGCTTTTCTGGGTTGAGTACTGGCGTTCCGGGAAATACCTTCCTGGGAATTCTCGTTATACATTGCCTTTGTTCGGTATCATATTTCCTATAATGATGAGCGGTGTTATAGAGATAGTGCAGGAGTATTGTACGGACGGGCGGCGCAGTGGGGATGTACTCGATTTTCTTGCCAACAGTTTGGGCGTTTTGCTGGCGGTGCTGCTGGGGAGAACCCTTCTCAAATACTGGTTTGCGAGAAAGTAAGTGAGTTGCTTCTTTCCTGTTTGCCGATAGCTTTCGGTGCGTGCTGCATTGAATACGGAAATCCCTCTCTTAAGAAAAAGAGAGGGATTTCTGAGATGTATGTGCGGATAGGGAGGATGGTGATAGATGTTCCCTATCGGTTGTTGTGGTGGAATCAGTAATTCTC
>CAVEJA010000280.1:0-3299 GCA_963615745.1 Duodenibacillus sp. | reverse complement strand
ACTTTATTTCCTTGCCTTGTCTGACAGGAACAGGGAAATATACCGACAAACATAGTTGTATCATACAGAAACAATGAATAGCAAATCACACCGAAGAGCTTTCCCGCCAAGTTATAAAAACGGAATTTATTCTACTTGTGGGATTTTTTCTTCGTGAAAAGACCCCTAACTCAAAAATTGTACTTAACTTTGCGTGACGAAAAAATCAAGATTATAAATAAATAACAACAAGCATTATGACAAAGGCTGACATTGTAAACGAGATTTCTAAGAAAACAGGTATAGACAAAGCTACTGTATTGACCTCCGTTGAGGCTTTTATGGATGCAGTCAAGGCAGGAATGATTAGCGGAAACAATGTATACCTGCGTGGGTTCGGCAGTTTCGTACTGAAGAGACGTGCTCCTAAAACAGCTCGCAACATCTCCAAGAACACCACTATTATTATACCAGAACACAATATTCCTGCATTCAAACCCGCAAAGACATTCTCAACTGCGGTAAAAGAAGCAAAATAAGTTCAATCCAACCAATTAAATAATAAACATTATGCCAAGCGGTAAGAAGAAGAAGAGACACAAGATGTCTACTCATAAACGTAAAAAGAGATTAAGAAAGAACAGACATAAGAGCAAGTAAAACTGTTCTTCATTGAGAGAAATTTAATTAAGAACAAACTTACGACTTCTATAAAACAGTCCGTTATAAGTTTGTTCTTTGTTTTTACATACAGAATCAGTGCAGAGTGAAGTAGTAGTTGACGTAAGTCAGAAAGAGGTGTCTATCGCTTTATTGGAAGACCAGAGGCTGGTAGAATTACAAAAGGAAGGACGCGAGGTTTCTTTTTCCGTGGGCAATATATACATAGCCAAAGTGAAGAAACTTATGCCTGGACTTAATGCCTGCTTTGTGGATGTCGGCTATGAAAAGGATGCGTTCCTGCATTATCAAGATCTGTCTCCCAACTTTCCTTCTTGCCAGAAATACATACGCCAAGTCACAAGCGACCGAAAGAAAATGTTCCCCATATCAAAGGCAACCTTTGATAATACCCTGCCCAAAGAGGGGAACATCAAGGATGCGGTCAAGACGGGAGACTTGGTCATGGTACAGATTCTCAAGGAGCCCATCTCAACCAAAGGGCCCAGACTGTCTGCGGAAATATCCTATCCCGGGCGTTTGCTTGTCCTGATGCCGATGAGCGACAAGGTGTATGTGTCATCAAAAATCAAGTCCGCATCGGAGAGAGCCCGTCTGAAACTCATTATTGAAAGCATCAAACCGAAGAACTTCGGTGTCATTGTCCGCACGGTGGCAGAGGGGAAAAAGGCGATAGAACTGGACGAAGACATGAAATTGCTGCTCAAGCGATGGGACAAATCCATTACCGCCATACAAAAGAGCCGCAATTATCCACTGCTTGTACATGAGGAAACAAGCCGCGTGGTAGGTCTGATAAGGGATTTGTTCAACCCGTCCTTTGAATCTATTCATGTCAATGACAAAGACACTTATGAGGAACTGAAGGATTATGTAAAGTTCATAGCGAATGGGCATGAGAATGTGGTCAAACTATATACCGGCGGACAGCCTATTTTCGACCATTTCTCCATAACCAAACAGATAAAGTCCTCTTTTGGCAGAACCGTCACCTACAAACATGGGGCTTATCTCATCATTGAACAAACCGAAGCACTCTGCGTGATTGATGTAAACAGCGGTAACCGGATGAAAAACGCAGACGGACAGGAAGCCAATGCCCTTGAAGTCAATCTGGGCGCCGCAGACGAAATCGCACGCCAGCTGAGATTGCGGGATGTGGGAGGGATTATCGTCATTGATTTCATTGATATGGCAAAGGCGGAAAACCGACAGGCCTTATATGAAAGGATGACCGAGAACATGAAAGGGGACCGCTCAAAACACAACATCCTTCCATTGAGCAAATTCTGTCTGATGCAAATCACCCGCCAGCGGGTACGCCCTGTTCTTGATTTGAAAGTAGAGGAGGAGTGTCCGTCCTGTTTTGGAACGGGAAAAGTGCGTCCCAGTATTCTGTTTACAGACACGCTTGAGGAGAAAATCAAGACGGTTGTTTCGGAACTGCGGATAAAGAATTTCAGATTACACGTAAATCCGTATGTTGCCGCCTTTATCCACCAAGGATGGTTTAGCCTGAATCGGAGATGGAAACTGAGATATGGCTTGGGATTACATATCGTTTCCGACCAAAGTCTGGCATTTCTGCAATACATTTTCAAGGATTCTGAGGGCAATGAAATCGACATGAAAGAAGAAAAAGATTTCAAAGCCTCTGTCCAAAAGAAGTCTTGAGGAAAAGAAAGTTTCTTTCCCCTTCTGATTTTACGCCATTTCAACGGTTCAAAAGCAATCGTGTTTCCGTGAAAATGACTATATTTGCATCAATTTTGAAAGCAAAGTAATAATCTTATTTTATATGAACAAAAGTGCATTGCAAGAAGCAAGGGCGGCTTATCAGCCCAAACTGCCCAAAGGACTTCAAGGAGTAGTAACATTAAAGGAAGGAGAGCCTACTCAGAGTGTAGGGGATCAGGAGGAAATCAAGAAATTATTCCCCAATACTTACGGACTGCCTTTGGTTGAATTCGTTCCAAGTACAGATGCGAAAAGCGACGCTACCAACACGAAAATCAATGTCGGAGTTATCCTTTCCGGCGGTCAGGCTCCTGGCGGTCACAATGTAATCAGCGGCATCTTCGACGGTGTAAAGAAGTTGAATCCCAACAACAAACTCTACGGTTTCCTTCTCGGACCTGGCGGTTTGGTAGATCACAACTACATAGAGCTGACATCCGACATTATTGACGAGTACCGGAATACTGGTGGCTTTGACATTATCGGCTCCGGACGCACGAAATTGGAAGAAACAGACCAGTTTGAAAGCGGTTTGAAAATTCTGAAAGAACTCAACATCAAGGCGATTGTAATTATTGGTGGTGACGATTCCAATACCAACGCCTGTGTTTTGGCGGAATACTATCTGGCAAACAAAACCGGCATACAGGTAATCGGCTGTCCGAAAACCATTGATGGTGACTTGAAGAACGAACAAATAGAAACCAGTTTTGGATTTGATACAGCCTGCAAAACCTATTCCGAGTTGATTGGCAATATCGAACGCGATGCAAATTCCGCAAAAAAATACTGGCATTTCATCAAGCTGATGGGTCGTAGTGCCTCTCATATCGCATTAGAGTGTGCTTTGGAGACCCAGCCAAACATCTGTCTGGTATCAGAAGAGATTCAAGAGAAGAACA
>CAVEJA010000279.1:2919-3465 GCA_963615745.1 Duodenibacillus sp. | reverse complement strand
CACTTATAGTATATCATATTTGTTGTTTTGTCAATAAGACAGCGTAATTGTGGATTATCCGTAAATCCAAGAGATACTATTGGAACCTCTGCCCCAGTAGACCTATAAAATCATAAAACTTTTCAAACAACTTCAGGGTAAGGGTGTAAATTTAGAGATGTATTAGTTAACAAAAGCATGGTACTTATCTCCAGATAATTAATTTCGCTACCACATCCACCTCATCAACGAACGGATTCAACCAATAACGCGAGTCATAGGAGCTATTCGCATTATCTCCAAGAACATAATAACAGCCTTCCGGAACCGTCATACTGGCTCCGTTTCGCTCTACCATATCACCTTCCATCGCTGCGATTCGTTTCACAAGCAGTTTCCCATCATGCCGGAATATGATAATATCCCCTGTCTCCAGATTGGAATATATCCGACATCCGATGATATAACTGCCCCTTTCCAGCGTCGGCTCCATAGACTCCGTTGGCACATAGCCTATCAAAAACACACACCTCAAAAGAATAAAAGTAAGAAGCATTGCAATGACAG
>CAVEJA010000279.1:0-2864 GCA_963615745.1 Duodenibacillus sp. | reverse complement strand
CCACATAATTGTCCTCCAAAACAAAAAAAGCGGGATGCCGGGAACCATCATGATCCCAGCATCCCTTCATCAATTTAAGAATCGTATCCGGCAATTGTTTCCATTTCCGGACGTTTCTTCAGGAACTTCCGCGCCTTTGACACCCATGCGCACACAAGCTTTGCAGACGCACCCATGCGCTCCCCGATCTCACTGCTGGTATATCCCCACGACATTAAAATCATTGCATCTATCCCCTTGGCAGTAGATAGGGGCGCATCTCTCCTTGCAGAACTGAGCGCCTGAGAAAGGTCCATGCGAAGTCCGCTCATGAATTCACCGCTTTCAGGCTCGGCGCTTATGTAGGGTGTTACATCAGCCACCACTTCATCTGCATACCGTTTGGTTGACTGAATCAATGCGTCACATATTTCATGCCATATCAGGCGGTACGCATAAGTAGAAAAGGTTCCGCCTTTATCCGTTGCTGCAGCTTTACACAGGCCGATACAGCCAATCTGGAACAGATCGTCATAGGTGTAAAATCCCCATTGTCCGTAACCATGGACCTTATCTTTGATTACCTGATGGACCAGGCCCATATTTTCCTCAGCCTTTCTTTGTTGTTCCACTGTCAATGTCATGATGCCGCTGCACCTCCTCTCACCATGCGGAATTGTTTTTTATTCTCCCGCCCCCGATATCTTCCCAATAATTTGCGGCTCTCCTCAATTACCTGCTTGCAGTAATACTCGCCTAAATGTCCGATGTGCGCTTCCGACAGAGGTGCGCAAACCAGGTCCGCCAGCCACTGGTATGCATCCTGCTTACTCATGTACCCAGACTGATGCAGCTGGTCAAAATACTGATGAGCCGTCCTCCTGAGTGTACGCAGTTCATGGTTAGCCAGACTGCCCACCGGAATGTTGGTACCGGCATGGACACGCACATAGGCGTCGCACTGGGGGTAATGGCTGCACACATACAGCATCATCCCTTTACTGTTATCATGGTAAATGCCGTCTGCACTTCGGAAAATAACCGGGCTGCCGCAATAGGGGCAGCGCATACTGCTCGCATTAAATCCCTTTCTTTTTTTCTTTTTATTTTTCATCTGTATTTCCTCCGTTTTATATAAAGAAAAAGCCGGAAGACCTGCAAAAAAAGCATACAGAGCCAAAGCGTTGGCATTTGGTTGTCTCATCCAACATTTGACTCTGTAAGAATTTAAGCAGCCTTCCGGCTTACATATTCAGTTGTGACTTGCGTTGTTGTGGATTCGCTCACTGCGCAAAATCCGTAACGGTTCCTTATCTGCCTTCAGATAAGTCTGACGCTATATCAAACGTACCGAGAGCCTGAACGCAAGCCCCTGCCACGCTTTTAGTATAGCAAATCAGATTTGGTTTGTCAACCCCTATGGGAATATATTTTTGAATAATTATATTTTTTATTCCTTTTAGGTTTTGTTTTTACTTTCTATCCCGGTCTGGAGGCTATTCATCTTCGTCATCATCATACTCATAGCCATCCTCATCCTCTCTCCGTCTTTTAACGACATACATTGTGATCAGTCCACCGACCGACAAAACCATACCTCCGACAAAAAGGCAGAGATGGAGTACCGGAATGCCTGCGACCGTAGCTGAACTTTCTTCTGCCGAGCTTCCTTCCGTCTGTTTTTTCGGCTGGCTTTCTGTTGTGGCAGGGGCCTGCGTCGGGGAAGGGGTCTTGGTAGCTGAATTCATACAGGTCAGGACATACGATTTACTGCCGCCGATTTCCAGACGGAGTACACCGTCCTGGCCTACGGGTATCGTGCCGGGATATAATCCGGCATCCGTTTTCATCTGGAACTCCACTCCTGCCCATTCTGCGCCGAGCTGGATTTCCAGCTGCTCAGGCTGGGCAACCTGAAGCTCGGTACCGTCGGTCCCCTGCGGTTCTGCCCAAATGGGTACCACAGAGAAACAAAGGATACACATCATGACAAGAGCCATAAGAATGCCTCTTTTATGTTTTGCTCTCATGATTACTACCTCCAATTTCGTTTTCATACAATAGGAGCCGGACAGGAATTTTACCCGCCGGCTCCCGGTGTTTCCTCTTATGCTTTATTTTTCTTACGCTTTCTGAGGCCGTATACACAAACGCCGATGCCGCTGATTCCTGCTGCCATCAGACCAATCCAAAGCCACAGATTGGAAGTGTCTCCTGTCTTCGGCACATCCACAGTAATTTTATCATTGTGAACATTCACCGTCAGGGTTTCATCCACTACCAGTTCAACAGTGACAGGATCCGGACGCTTATATCCGGCACTGACGCTGTCTTCCACCTCAGTTACCGTGTATTTGCCCACACGCAGATTTTCAATGAAGATTTCTCCATTGGCATCCGTCTTGAAGGTCTGGTCATAATTGTCCCCGACCACACGGAAGGAGAAACCCTCCACACGGCCGTCGGAAGAAGTCTTTACAATCTTGAGATTGCCTCGATGAGCCTGGTTATAGAAACCCTTGCCGGCCTCATTCTCAATCTCATAAGTCTTCCCATCAGTATCAATCATGACATAGTAAACATTCTCGTCCAGATAGAAGCCGTCAGGCGCAGTTTTTTCTTTGACAAGCACGCCGCCGTAGAGCAGATCCTTCATCTCATACTGACCCTTCTCGGTTTCTTCCATGGTACCCAGAAGCTCGTCATCCTTGTCAAGCTCTTTGTTCCCATTGGTGTCACGGTATACCTCAAACACGGCGCCGCTCAACTTGTTTTCCGGATAATCCTTGTCAAACTTCGTCAAATGAAGATTTCCGCGGATAAACTCGTTTGTGATTTCAATTTCAATGACCTGTCCATCCTCATTGACTGCAACAGGGAAGAGG
>CAVEJA010000278.1:0-7429 GCA_963615745.1 Duodenibacillus sp. | reverse complement strand
GTCTCTTCTTCTCCGACCGTCGTTATGATTTGGGAGAAGTCGGCCGTTACAGAGTGAACAAGAAACTGGGGCTTTCTACAGATTCCGATGTCAGGGTTTTGACCAAAGAAGATATTATTGAGATTATAAAATATCTGATCAAGTTGGTTAATTCCAAGGCTACGGTAGATGATATTGACCATTTGAGCAACCGTCGTGTGAGGACTGTCGGCGAACAGTTGAGCAATCAGTTCTCCGTGGGTCTGGCTCGTATGAGCCGTACCATTCGCGAGAGAATGAATGTTCGCGACAACGAGGTGTTCTCTCCCACGGATTTGATTAATGCGAAGACCGTGTCTTCCGTTATCAACTCTTTCTTCGGAGCCAATCCTTTGAGCCAGTTTATGGATCAGACCAACCCCTTGGCAGAGGTTACTCACAAGCGTCGTCTGTCTGCGCTGGGTCCTGGAGGTTTGACCCGCGAGCGTGCCGGTTTCGAGGTTCGTGACGTACACTACACCCATTATGGTCGTTTGTGTCCTATTGAGTCTCCTGAAGGTCCTAATATCGGATTGATTTCTTCTCTTTGTGTTTATGCCAAGATTAACTCCTTAGGCTTCATCGGAACTCCATATCGTGTAGTCAAGAACTCCAAGGTGGACATAGACAATAATGATGTCATCTATATGACTGCGGAGGAGGAGAACAATAAAATCATAGCTCAGGGTAATGCTCCTTTGAATGATGACGGAACGTTCATCCGTAAGACGGTAAAATGCCGTCAGGATGCGGATTACCCTGTTGTTACTCCAGATCAGGTAGAGCTGATGGATGTCGCTCCCCAGCAGATTGCCTCTATTGCGGCTGCCCTGATTCCTTTCTTGGAGCATGATGATGCCCACCGTGCGTTGATGGGTTCCAACATGATGCGTCAGGCAGTTCCTTTGATTACCTGCGAAGTGCCTATTGTAGGTACTGGTATAGAGAAGCAGGTGTGCGAGGATTCCCGTACCATGGTTACAGCAGAGGGAGATGGCGTTGTGGAATACGTGGATGCCTCCAAGATAGTCATCCGTTACAATCGTACGGAGGACGAGGAGTTTGTCAGCTTTGAGGATTCCGTAAAAGAATACAAGCTCCCCAAATTCCGCCGTACCAACCAGAGCATGACCATAGACTTGCGGCCGATATGCCAGAAAGGGCAGCAAGTAAAGGCAGGCGATATTCTGACCGAGGGATATGCCACATCCAATGGTGAGCTGGCTTTGGGACGCAACCTCCTTGTGGCTTATATGCCCTGGAAAGGTTACAACTATGAGGATGCCATTGTTATCAATGAGCGTATGGTAAGGGAGGATATTCTTACCTCCGTTCATGTTGATGAGTTCTCTCTGGCGGTTCGCGACACCAAGCGCGGTGTGGAGGAACTTACAGCGGATATTCCCAATGTAAGCGAGGAAGCCACCAAGAATCTGGACGAGAACGGTATCGTACGCATAGGTACCCGTATTGTTCCCGGTGATATACTGATTGGTAAGATTACCCCGAAGGGCGAGAGCGATCCTTCTCCCGAGGAGAAATTGTTGCGTGCCATCTTTGGCGACCGTGCGGGCGATGTGAAGGATGCCTCTATGAAAGCACCTCCCTCTCTCTCTGGCGTTGTGGTAGACAAATGCCTGTTCTCCAAAGCGTCAAAGACCCGTTCTTCACGTGCGGCGGACAAGATAACGCTTCAGAAGATTCAGGAAGAGTTCGACAGAAAGGTGGAGGACTTGAAAGATGTGCTTGTTGGCAAATTGCTGGTGCTGACTGAAGGCAAGACCTCTGCGGGTGTCAAGAACAATTTGGGCGAGATAGCCATTGCCAAAGGTGCTAAATTTACCAAATCTATTCTGAAGAATCTGGATTACTCCTCTATTCAGTTGAGCAAATGGACCAACGATGACCACAAAAACGATATGATCTCGGCTCTGATCATCAACTATCTGAAGAAATATAACGAGGAGGATGCCGTTCTCAAGCGTAAGAACTACGCCATAACTATTGGAGACGACCTTCCTTCCGGCGTTATTCAGATGGCTAAAGTCTATATTGCCAAGAAGCGTAAGATAGGCGTTGGTGACAAGATGGCTGGTCGTCATGGTAACAAGGGTATTGTTTCCAAGATTGTGCGTTCCGAGGATATGCCGTTCCTTGAGGATGGAACTCCTGTGGATATAGTTTTGAATCCGCTGGGTGTGCCTTCCCGTATGAATCTGGGGCAGATCTTCGAGGCGGTGCTGGGTTATGCCGGCTACAAGCTGAATACGAAGTTCGCCACTCCTATCTTTGACGGAGCGTCTTTGGACGATCTGGAGAAATGGACCGACAAGGCAGGACTTCCTCATTTGGGTCTGACCCAGCTGTATGATGGAGCTACCGGCGAGCCTTTCGACCAGAAAGCCACGGTAGGTGTGACTTACATGCTGAAACTCGGTCACATGGTTGAGGACAAGATGCACGCGCGTTCCATCGGTCCGTACTCTCTGATCACCCAGCAGCCGTTGGGAGGTAAGGCGCAGTTCGGAGGACAGCGTTTCGGTGAGATGGAGGTTTGGGCTCTTGAGGCATTCGGAGCTTCCCATGTCCTTCAGGAGATGCTTACCGTGAAGTCCGACGATGTCGTAGGTCGTGCTAAGGCATACGAGGCCATTGTCAAGGGCGATCCTCTGCCAACTCCCGGTATTCCGGAATCATTGAATGTCCTTCTGAATGAGCTGAAAGGACTTGGCTTAAGTATTAGATTAGAATAACTCTTTACAATCATATAAAATGGCATTTAAGAAAGAATCAAAGTTAAAGAGTTCGTTTACGAAAATCACGATAGGACTTGCTTCCCCGGAAGAAATCCTTCAGAATTCGTATGGCGAAGTGTTGAAGCCAGAAACTATCAATTATAGAACATATAAGCCCGAGCGTGACGGTCTCTTCTGCGAGCGCATCTTTGGTCCTACCAAGGACTATGAGTGTAACTGCGGTAAGTACAAGCGTATCCGTTACAAGGGAATCACCTGCGACCGTTGCGGTGTAGAGGTTACCGAGAAGAAAGTCCGCCGCGAGCGCAGCGGTCATATCTCTTTGGTTGTTCCCGTGGTTCATATATGGTATTTCCGTACCCTTCCCAACAAAATTGGCTATCTTTTGGGACTTCCCACGAAGAAGCTGGATGCGGTGATATATTATGAGCGTTACATCGTGCTCCAGGAAGGATGTCTTGCAGGCAAGGAATGTCTGGAGGGACATGAGATTCACAAGTACGATTTGCTTACTGAGGACGAGTATTTCCATCTGTTGGATCAGCTTCCTCAGGGAAATCAGTATCTGGAGGATAGCGATCCCGAGAAGTTTGTCGCCAAGATGGGCGGTGAGGCTGTGTACACTCTCTTGCAGGGGCTGGATTTGGATGCCCTGTCTTACGAGCTTCGCGACAGAGCCCACAACGATACCTCACAGCAGCGCAAGAACGAGGCTTTGAAGCGTTTGCAGGTAGTGGAGGCGTTCCGTTCCAGCAAGGAGGTCAATCGTCCCGAATGGATGGTGCTCAAGGTGATACCTGTAACTCCTCCCGATTTGCGTCCTCTTGTTCCATTGGACGGCGGGCGTTTCGCAACCTCCGATTTGAATGATCTCTATCGCAGGGTGTTGATTCGCAACAATCGTCTGAAACGACTGATAGACATCAAGGCTCCCGAGGTGATTCTCCGCAATGAGAAGCGTATGCTTCAGGAAGCGGTGGACAGCTTGTTCGACAACTCTCGCAAGAGCAGCTCCGTACGTTCCGAGTCCAACCGTCCTTTGAAGTCCTTGTCCGACTCTCTGAAAGGCAAGCAAGGACGCTTCCGTCAGAACTTGCTGGGTAAGCGTGTCGATTATTCCGCACGTTCCGTCATCGTTGTCGGCCCAGAGTTGAAGATGGGCGAGTGCGGTCTGCCTAAATTGATGGCGGCTGAGTTGTACAAACCGTTTATTATCCGTCGTCTGATAGAGCGTGGCATTGTCAAGACCGTGAAGAGTGCGAAGCGTATCATCGACCGCCGCGACACGGTTATCTGGGATGTCCTTGAGTATGTGATGCGTGGTCATCCCGTATTGCTGAACCGTGCGCCGACACTTCACCGTCTCGGTATTCAGGCTTTCCAGCCTAAGATGATTGAAGGCAAGGCTATCCAGTTGCACCCGTTGGCATGTACGCCGTTTAATGCGGACTTCGACGGTGACCAGATGGCTGTCCATTTGCCTTTGAGCAACGAGGCGATAGTAGAGGCGCAGACACTGATGCTTCAGAGCCATAATATTTTGAACCCGGCAAACGGTGCTCCTGTCTCCGTTCCCTCACAGGATATGGTGCTGGGATTGTATTATATCACCAAGCTGCGCCCCGGTGCCAAGGGTGAGGGCCTCTCATTCTATGGGCCGGAGGAGGCAATCATTGCATACAACGAGAAGAAAGTGGACATCCACGCCCCTGTCAAGGTGATGGTAAAAGACCTTGATGAGGAAGGCAATACCATAGAGCATCTTGTGGAGACATCCGTAGGGCGTGTCATCGTCAATGAGATTACTCCTGACGAGATGGGCTACGTGAACACCGTCATCTCCAAGAAGTCCTTGCGCGACATCATCACCAAGGCCATCAAATTGGTAGGTATGGCTCGTGCGTGCCAGTTCCTTGACGATATCAAGAATCTGGGTTACAAGATGTCATACGAGGGTGGTCTGTCCTTCAACCTGGATGATATTATCATTCCTAAGGAGAAAGCCGAGATTGTGCAGAAAGGTCACGATGAGGTAGAGCAGATTACCGCCAACTATAACATGGGATTCATTACCGACAACGAGCGTTATAACCAGGTAATCGACACATGGACACACGTGAATGCCGAGTTGAAGCGTCAGGTGATGAAGCAGATGACAGAGGATGACCAGGGTTTCAACTCTGTGTTCATGATGCTTGACTCCGGTGCCCGTGGTTCTGGTGACCAGATTGCCCAGCTGGCAGGTATGCGTGGTTTGATGGCGAAGCCGCAGAAGGCGGGAGCAGAGGGTCAGACCATTATCGAGAACCCTATTCTTTCCAACTTCAAGGAGGGAATGTCCGTGTTGGAGTACTTTATCTCCACCCACGGTGCTCGTAAGGGTCTTGCCGATACCGCTTTGAAAACAGCCGATGCGGGTTATCTTACCCGTCGTCTTGTTGATGTGGCGCACGATGTCATTATCAACGAGGAGGATTGCGGCACGCTCCGTGGTCTTGAGTGCCATGCTCTGAAGGAGGGTGATGAGATAATCTCCTCTTTGGGTGAGCGTATTCTGGGCCGTGTGTCAGTTCACGATGTTATTGATCCGCTTACCGGCAAAGTCCTTGTAGAGGCAGGCGAGGAGATAACCGAGCCTATCGCCGCAGCCATCGAGGCTTCCCCGATAGAGAGTGTTGAGATTCGCTCCGTATTGACTTGCGAGAGCAAGCATGGCGTTTGTATGAAGTGTTACGGGCGCAATCTGGCTACCCATAAGATGGTTCAGAAAGGTGAGGCTGTCGGTGTCATTGCCGCACAGTCTATCGGTGAGCCGGGAACGCAGCTGACATTGCGTACGTTCCACGCCGGAGGTGTGGCGGGTAACGCTGCCGCCAATGCCACCATCGTGGCTCATCACAAGACACGCCTCAAATTCGAGGAACTGCGTACTATTGACGCTGTCGAGGAAGACGGAAGTCCTGTACAGGTAGTTACCGGTCACTTGGTAAGCGTGAGCCAGTTGGATGTCAATACAGGCATAGCGTTGTCTGTTCAGGATGTCCCCTATGGTTCAAAACTGTATGTTCACGATGGCGACATCGTGGAGTCAGGCACGGTGATAGCCAAGTGGGATCCGTTCAACAATGTCATTGTCACAGCCCATTCTGGTAAAACTCATTTCAAGAATGTCATAGAGGATGTCACCTACAAGGTAGAGGAGGATGAGTCCACGGGTATGCGTGAGCTGATAGTTATAGAGGCGAAGGATCACAAGCTGTCTCCCGAATGTGAGATTCTGGATGAAAAGGGCAACCTTGTCCAGACATACGCATTCCCGATAGGCGGTCACATTGCTGTTGCCGACGGTCAGGAAATCAAGGCGGGTGATGTTATCGTCAAGATTCCTCGCAGCGTAGGCGGTATGGGCGATATTACCGGTGGTCTTCCACGTGTTACCGAGTTGTTCGAGGCTCGTAACCCGTCCAACCCCGCCATTGTCTCTGAGATTGACGGTAGGATTACTCTGGGTGGAATCAAGCGCGGCAACCGCGAGATTATCGTTCAGTCCATTGTCAAACCCAAAGATCCAGAGCAGGCGGTGCGCGAGGGCAAGATACTCTCCGACGAGGGCTACATTATTGTAGACGAGAAACGTTATCTGGTTCCAACGGGTCGTCAGGTTCTTGTACAGAATGAGGACTTTGTCCGTGCCGGAACTCCGCTCTCCGATGGCGAGATTACTCCAGCCGATATTCTGGCTATCATGGGTCCTACCGCCGTGCAGGAATATATTGTGAACGAGGTTCAGAATGTCTATCGTCTGCAAGGTGTGAAGATTAATGACAAGCACTTCGAGGTGATTGTCCGCCAGATGATGCGCAAGGTACGTATCCTTGATCCGGGAGACACCAATTTCTTGCCCGAGGATCTCGTGGACAAGATTGACTTCCTGGAGGAGAACGACCGCATCTGGGGACGCAAGGTCGTTGTGGATGCCGGAGACAGCGAGGTGATGAAGACGGGTATGATTGTCACCGCACGCAAGTTGCGTGACGAGAATTCCTATCTGAAACGCCATGACTTGAAGACTGTCGAGGTACGTGATGCCCTCCCTGCCACATCTGTACAGATACTCCAGGGAATCACCCGTGCCGCTTTGCAGACCTCAAGTTTCATGTCTGCCGCCTCTTTCCAGGAGACGACCAAGGTGTTGAACGATGCCGCTATCCGCGGGCGTGTGGACAACTTGGAGGGAATGAAGGAGAATGTCATCACAGGTCACCTTATTCCTGCCGGTACAGGCTTCCCCGAATTTCGGAATGTCATAGTTGGCAGCAAGGAAGAGATGGAGGAGAGAATGGAAGCCGGGGATTCGATTGTGGACAGCGAGAAGAATCTGGACATCATCTAAAAGCCCGGAAAGAGCATTTTCCAGACTTAATCATATAAACAGCGGGTGCGCCTATGGCGCGCCCGCTGTTGTTTTTCACTCGTTCTGCGAATCCTTTACCCCTCCCGTTCTACGGGGCTGTACAGCCGATGACGGTAAAATTTGCGGTTATCCGAAGCCCGTTTTTGCGTCTTGGCGGAACAGTCTTCGTAACTCTGCGGTTTAGCCCTCCTAACTCCGCGTTTTACGCCTCGAAAAAGCCCGTTTTAACACTGTTAAACCG
>CAVEJA010000277.1:0-8110 GCA_963615745.1 Duodenibacillus sp. | reverse complement strand
GCGTTTTACGCCTCGAAAAAGCCCTGTTTAACACTCGTAACTCCGTGAGTTAGGATTCGCAAAACGCAGAGTTACGAATGGCGGAATGCGGAGTTGTCCGTCGTAAGACGGCGGATTCCGCTCAGGAAAAGCCCGTCAGGGAAGAAAACACCATCCCCGCAACTTCCGCTACCCGTGGAGGCGGACAAAGAAAATGGCGGAAAGAGCGAAGGCTTCACCCCTGTTACGGGGTGAAGCCTTCGCCTTTCATTATATCCGAGCCTTTTCCTTACTCAGGAAGACTTAAGTACCAGTTCTTCTGATTGGAGAGTTTGCTGAAGAGGCTTTGGTCATACTCGGTAACGTTGTCCGTAACATTATAGTCACGACGGGCTACCTTCCATGCCAGCCAGGAAACACCATCCTTGCCTGCCTCGGTCTTGTGGCCTGCCACACGCATCAAGTCAGCGAAGCGGCTGCCCTCGAAAGCGGTCTCCAACGCGCCCTCGTCGATCAGCAGATTCTCCACAGCATCGATGATGGCAGCCTTGACGGTAGGATCGGTCTCGTCAAGGAGGAGGGTGTCTCCCTTGTGAAGGGTCTCCTCGTATGCCAGCTGCTCGGCATAGGAAAGACCGTTCTCACGGGCATAAGTCTCAGCCATCTTCTTGGCAACCATCTTGGCATAAGTGTAGATGGTGTCACGAGTACCGCCCACGTCACCGCAACCACGGCCGTGGATGCCATAGTAGTAACCCCTTATGGTCAAATCATGGGAGCTGAATTTGGACGGTGTCTTGAAATCCAGAGCCAGAGGATATTTCTGAGCCTCCTCCATCTCCTTCACACCTACATAATAGCATCCGCCATTCAGCGCAGTAGGAGCTGTCAGAACAGCCACATTCAAAGAGTCAGGGTTGGGAGTAGCACCGTCAGCATAGTACACGGAGTCGTTCACTGCGACACCGTCCTCGCCAATCACGGTCTTCACAATACCTATGGTGTCTTTTACGGTCTTTCCGGTCTCCTCGTCCTCCACGTCCTTGACGATATAGCGGTTCATATCCTCGTAGGAGAGAGTAGGAAGGTTCTCACGAGCCAGACCGTCCTTCAAGATAGCAAACGCCATCTGGGGGAATCCCATACGGTTGATAGCCTCCGCATAACGCAACCACACCTGCGGGGTACGGTACAAGGGGACTTCGTACATCATACTAAAGGCAACGGCAGGTACATACGATGAGGTCAGAGAACTGACGGAGCTCCATGTAGGACAGAACTTGTCTATAATACGGCCTTTATTACCGTTGTTATATTCCACCTGAGGAGCTGTGGCATACAGACGGGCATCGCCTCCCTCTATGGTTTCACGCAGAATAATGTCGTCGTCGTCAGAATACTTGTTGAAAACCTGGTTCTGATTCAGAGAGATATACTGCTGGGAAGGAAGCAACTGCTGGTACTCCTCATTGGCTGTAATGCTTACAGAGCCAGAGGAAGAGCCATAAGTAGAACTGGTGGAAAAGCCATACACATGCTGGATTTCCTTGAGAACAGTGCCGTAGTTGTTACTGACAGCACCCACGGTTACCACCAATTTCTCTCCCTGGGAATTGTTGGAGAACGCATTCAACCAGTTTTGTGAGTTCAGCCGATAGCCTACAACCTCTCCGTAACGGGTGATTCTGTCCGCAGAGGAATTGAAAGTATTATTGTTGGTGGCGTTAATCGGATCACTGAAATTGGAAGAGCGATAGAAATAATTGTAGTACATCTCCGCTGCCTTCTGGTACTGGTTCTGCATAAGATAGGCATCGCCCAGCACCAACTGGGAGGGGAAGAACAACTGGGAAGTGGAATAATTCTTCTGCCCGTTGTAAACGGTCTGATAATTCGGAAGACCTAAAGAGACCAGAATATCATTCGCATTCTGCATACCGGCTTCCAGAAGGAGGTCGGCAACGTTGCTCTTGGAGATTTTCTTACAGGTTCTCATCTCCCTTTCCGCATCGGCGGTGCTGGAAACAGGGGAGGTGACAAAAGGCACCTCGCCATACACCTGCACCAATTGCAGATAAGCCCATGCGCGTATTGTCTGTGTTGCGGCAAACTCGCGCTTCATCTCCTGATAGCCGTTCTTGGAAGTGGTGGTGTCCACCTGGGCAAGATAGAAGTTGCAGGAGTTGATTATATGGTAATAGTCTGCGACATTCAGCAACTTGTTCTCACCGTCTTCCGGGTTGGCAAAGTTGAAAATGTTCATGATAGAATCAGTCGTATAAGTGCCTGTCGTCACCAAGTCGCTTCTGGAGGCATCCAATATAACTGTTCGTTCCGCAATATTCTGAATACTCTTCAGTATTCCGAACTCGGAATACACCGTATCCTGGGCAAACTTATCTGAGTAACGCTCCATATTGGGCTCAAGCATATCGGAGCAGGAAGTTCCGACAAGACCCACGAAAAGAGCGGAAACCAGTATTGCTGAAAGTGATTTCATATTTTTCATCATCGTACTTTTTTACAAGTTAATAGTAACACCGAAATTAAAGCTTCTGCTTGCAGACAGCATACCGGTATCTATGCCCTGGTAAAGGACACTGTTGCTACAAGACACCTCGGGGTCTGTACCCAGATATTTGGTGATGGTGAACACATTGTTCGCCTCGCCCCATACCGTCAGGCCTTGCAGCCAGGACAGGTTCATCGGCAACCGATAGGTCAGACGTACCTTCTTCATCTTCAGATATGAGCCGTCCTCAATCCAGCGGTCGGAGAAACGCTCGTTGTTCACCCACTCGGAGCTTGATGTCATGACGGCACGGGGAATGTCCGTTACCTGTCCGTCGTAGGTCCAACGGTTGCGGACAGCAGCGGACTGATTCCAGAGATTGTTCTCTTTCTCCAACTGAGAGCGTTGGTAATTGAACACATCGTTACCCAGAGAATACTTGAAGATGACATCCAAAGTGAACGCCTTGAAGTTGAACTTGGTAAAGATGTTACCATAAATATCAGGGTTGGCATCGCCAATCTTGACCATATCGGCCTCGGAAATCCAGCCGTCACCGTTCTGGTCGATGAAATGAACATCACCAGCCTTGAAATAACGGTAAGGATCTCCCGTATAGCCGGTAGGATATCTCAAATATCCGTACTTGCCAGCCTGGGAAGCCTCCGCATCAGAAGCGAAGACACCTGCGGTCTTGAAGCCGTAGAACACGCCTGCGGCGTTGCCCACTGCTGTAAGGATATTGTCTGTTCCATAAACAGAGGAGGTGTAGCCGTTGATACGCTGGTATTCGCCCGCACGGTTTCCGTTGGCATCCAGATTATACGTGATGATGGGGTCTGTGGAAAGCTCGGTTATCTCATTGTTATAGTGACCTACGCTGAAGCCCAGCTCCCATTTGAAGTTCTTGGTATTGACAACGGCTGCATTCAAATTGACATTCACGCCCTTGTTCTCCAGTGCGCCATTGTTGCCCAGGATGGAGGGAAGACCTGCGATATAGTTCAATCTCTGCATGGTAAGCAGATTTGAGGTCTTGCTCCAGAAGACATTGACACCCAGATTCACCCTGTTGTCGAAGAGACTGGTCTCCAACCCTACATTGAATCTGCGGGTGGTTTCCCACTGAATGGAGGAGTTGGCGATGTTGGCAAGAGAAAGCGCGGTAGCCCTCTCGAAGAATTTCACATTGGCGAAATAGGTACGGGAAGCGTAGTAATCGATGTTGTCATTACCTGTCTCCTCATAGCCTGCGGACAGTTTCAGATAATTGACAAAATCAGCCTTGAACCAAGGTTCTGAAGAAACCAGCCATGCAGCCTGCAAAGAGGGGAACAGACCCCACTTCACGCCAAACATCTTGATGCCTTCCTCGGTGTCCTTTCCGAAACGGGAGGAAGCCTGGGTGGAAAGTGTACCGTTTACGAAATAACGGTTCATGTAATTATAGGCTGCCGTCAGGTAATAGGACAAGTCCACCCAAGAGTCGTTGTCACCGCCGTACTGCTTGTACTGCAGAGAATAGGCGAAGTTCGGCATCTTGTCGTTGGAGTTGTTATAACCACGCAGGTAACTGTCGGAATAGTTGAAGGAATTCAGACGGAAACCGCCCATCGCGCTCAGATTGTGCGCGCCGAAATTCTTCTTGAAAGAGATGTACAGATTGTTGCTGATCTCATTCTCCGTACTTGACTGTGACTTGACAGTACTGCTGATGTTGCCCATTCCCTCCACGAACTTGCTGGGAGTACCGTCGTAAGGCAGGTAATACTTCTCGCTGGTGCTGTTCATAACATAGCTGAAGCGGTCACCTACGGTCCAGTACTTGTTGATCTCATAACGCGGATTGAAGTTCAATGTGAACTGTGTCTGCTCCTGGAAGTTCTTGTTGTTACCATCACCATTGCGGAGAATCCAGTATGGATTGGCAGTAGCAGGAGTTCCGTAGTTTACACCGAACTTAAACGGGTTGTTGGAGTCGCTGTAAGTCTTGCCGGAATAGACATTGGGGTCCTGGAAAATCTTGTTCATGTTACTTGCCTCGTCCCAATACACAATGTAATTGTACTTGCTGATCATAGGAGAGGAGATAAGACCGAGCACGTTCGGGGAAGAGATGTTGGAAGTGGTATAGTCCGCCTCCCATCCGTTGTCCCTCATGGAAGAGGAAGTACGCGCATAGGAAATATCGAATGAAGCAAACAATTTCTCGAACATATTGATATCCGTGTTGAAACGGATGTTCAGACGGTCGAAATTGTTCTTCTTCGCAGTAGCGTCGGACTTGGTGTAACCCAGAGAAAGTCCGTACAGCGCGATGTCATCACCACCCTGCACATTCACTCTGTAGTTCTGAGTGAACGCATCCTGGTAAAGATCCTTCTGCCAGTCGGTATTATTATGGTACAAATTATAGTATGTATAACTTGGGTCCTCGTTCATGAAGCCCTGTTTCGCGATACTCTGCAATGCGGAAGAGACAGAAGCCCCGTTGGAAGGTTCGTAAGTACCCAGAATATTGGTCATATAATTACGGTACTCAGAGCCATTCAGCACATCAATAGTGGAAGGAGCTGTCTCGAAACCGCCATAGACACGCGCCTGAATACGGGTGGCACGATTGCGTCCGCGCTTGGTGGTAATCTCGATCACACCGTTTGCACCCTTCGCTCCATAGATGGAAGTACCCGTATTGAGAACCTTTACAGACTCGATGTCCTCGACATCAAGGGTGCTGAACACATTGTTGAAGAAACCCGTATGCTGTGTGCCGCGGTCATACTGCATATCCCAGATCACACCGTCCACAACAACCAGAGGCTGACTTACGGAGTTCAATGTGTTGATACCGTTGATCATGATATTGGCACCGATACCGGGAAGTCCGCCACGGCTGATCGTACGCACATTTCCCTCCAGAGAGTTCTCTATCTCGGACTCCACGGAAATGGAGGAGGGGTTGTCTATTGCCGCAGATTTGTTGGTGAAGACCTCGTTTCCGTTCTTATAGAAGGAATTGAACACGGAGCTGTAAAGTTTCACTTTCTGCTCTCCCTCCTGTACAGCAATCTGTACGGAGTTGTACTCGGGAGTGGAAACATATAAAGATGTGGTGAATACAGGCACGGAGAACTTGTAACGGCCGTCTTCCTCCGTCATGGCGGAATAACGGGCGTCAGCCAAAGCCTCGACACGCACACCACTAAGAGGCTTTCTGGTGGCTGCGTCCAAAACGATACCGCTCACTTCCTTCATCTTATATGCGGGAAGATTGGTCTTGCGCGGCTGTTTCTTCACAGCAACTTCCTCTTCTGTATCAGTGGCATTATCCTGAGCATATACGGATGTCACGCCCATAAAGGCGAACATACAGAATCCCAAGCCCAATACTTTGCCTAAAAAATAATTGCTACTTATATTTTTCATTGTCGTCATTTTTTTAGTTAATAGGCTTATTCATCCTTTGCTTTCAAGATAAACTTGTCTATCCTCAGTGTAGAACACTGGTTTATCGCGCTCTGGTGGTTTCCCATCAGAGTAATGCACGGCTTCGCATTGGGCAAGCCTGCATACGCGTAAGGGAATTTATAGTTCTCGAACAGCAAGATGGTGTCTATCGCACCCGGAGTTGTGATGAAATCACTTGATGTAACCTGATTCTGAGCGACAGCATAGTCGTTCATCTCAGGAGTGATTCTCGCCTTGAACTTGGTGGATCTCACCTTGGTAAGAAGGGAATCCGTGATATTTTCCGGAATCATCACCACATAGATGTCGTATGTTCCTGAGAGAATACTGGGGAGATTATAGGTAATCCACAACTTGGCGTTGTTTGTCTTGGGGCTGACCTCGCGGTATTTGCTGCCGCTGACCTTGCCGATGACATTCGGATTCATCGTACCCTCGCTCACCGTCTGGGTGATTCCCGTAGGATTGATGGAAGAGGTGTTCTTGGTGAAATCGGAGTTGGAGTCGATATACCAGGCATCCTCAGCCTCTACTTCCACATCATACTGCCATGCCTTGCTGGGTTTGAAATTGAAATGATCGGTAATGAAAGCATAACCATTGCTCAATTCAATGGGGTCCTTGCCCTCTGCCAATTCCCAACATTCGGGAGCATGCTGGTGATAACGGTCAGTATTGCTGTAGTAATTCACGGACATCAAGGAGTCGCAAGACCTGAAGAAATCGCCTACTGTGGAAACAGAGGCATTCTCCACATTGAAGGAAGGCTGCTCGTGGAGACTGTAGAACATATTGTTCACGATAGCATTCACTGTCATGGCCTCTTTCACGGAGTCCGCCTTGATGGTATCCAAAGAGTATTTCCCGTCTTCAGAAAGATGGTAAGCGTACTTGCTCTTGTAATTATAGTACGGGGAAATCTTCGCTATCGCCTCTTCCCATGCCTGGTCGGACGGGATAATGGCGGCGCACAGGGAATCCTCGTTCTCCGCGATGGAAGGATAAACCTTGTTATACTTGTAGAAGACAGAATCCACATAGTGAACATTACCGTCCACAGTCGTTCCCGGTGTACTTGCGCTCTCGTTGAAGACAACCGTATCGCGGCTTTCTATATACTCGTATATCTTTGAAAGAGACGGATACAGCTGAAGCACCTCGCGCAGATTGGGAAGGAACGGAGACTGGCTCTCAATCAAATGCAATGTACCATTGGTGGAAGGAACATTCGCATAGTCGGAAGAGACGGGAACATCCATAAAGGTCTTGCCTCCCGCATCGTATGTGGCATACTTGTCGTTTGCCAACAGGATGCGCTGGGAGACGGGATAGCTGCCGTTATAATTGAAGTAAGCGATGTGGTTCGCCACGAACTGCTGCTCAACCTGCTCGTTGGCTTTTGTGTTGGAAGCATCTGACAACATCTCCAGCCACTTCGCAGCATTGTAAGTGCCGTCTTTCGGTGCCCACACGGTCATCACCTTGTTTGATTTGAGCAACTGCTCATAAGTAAGTGTGGCGGGAGTACCGTACTCCTTCTTATCAACAATCGTCTTGCTGAGTATCATCGCAAAGGAGTCGCACTTCTGGGTAGCCAGCATGTTCTCCCACAATGTTCCTGTCGCCGTTGTCGCATTGTTAATATCGTAATGGTCATCTGTACATGATGAGAATCCGAATACCGTTAGAAGCCCTAACGCGCCTCCGAACAACCATTTGTTATATTTTCTATTCATGATTCAATATTTTGTATTACCAAGTCCTTAGGAAGCGGATCGCAAGACCCGCCTCCCGCAGGACATAAGTTTTAATTTCTCTCTGAAGTTTCATTGTCAGGCCAAGCCGGATTCTGAATCAAAGCAGGATTAACCTTCATCTCATTCTTGTAAACAGGTGAGAACAATGAGTTCATTGTAGCCATCTTCGCCTTGACCGCGCTGGCGTTGGAAGCGAACTTGATACTAAGAAGACTCAATATAGAACTCGTACTACCCGACTTATAAGCCATGCGAACCAGGTCGAACCAGCGTTTCCCCTCGCAGAAGAACTCTCTTTGTCTCTCGTTGAATATAAAGTCCACAAGGTCATTCTGAGTATCAAAATTGGATATATCAGGAATGTCTCTCTGGACAATACTCGGATTGGAACGGG
>CAVEJA010000276.1:11268-14719 GCA_963615745.1 Duodenibacillus sp. | reverse complement strand
GAGCACGGAGACGCCGAACACTTCGTCAGTGGTGAAGAACCCCACGGCAAATCTCTTGATCCCATGGATATGGTCGAGCTTTGCGGCCACGGCGGCTCCTTCAAAGGTGTAGCGGAGGTTCACCAGCGCTACGGAAAGGACGAACTCGAAGAGTGCTGCTCCACTGGCTAGCAGGTTGATCCCGAGAAATTGGCTGGATCCGCCATAGATGGCTGCCGATGAGAGGGCTGATTCCCAAAGGAGGAGCCCCGCATTGCGGCACACCAGGCCGAATGCCACCGCAGTGGGGAAGTAGCCAATGAAGATGGGAGCACCATCGGTCACACCCTCTTTCCAAGTGAGAGATTCCTGTTCCATAGTGCTCGATAGTAGTGGTTCCTTCTTCCTTGCTCAAGGACCTTCTAGGATAGTAACATCTTCATATGAGCATGTTTCTCGCAAATACTGGACTAGGTTGTCTGGATAAGGACAAGAAGCTTCTTGTGCGATTGGGAGAGAAAAGCAGGGTCGTACCTGTCGCTTCGGATCTTGCCACATATCGCACCTACACCTTCCCAAGCGGACTTTCCCTCTTTTGGAGAATGGCGGGAGAAAAAGTGCTTGATGCTCTCATGTGGTATAATGGAAAAAGCATTTGGCAAGCCCGTCCGGCAGGTACTGTTCCTATCCATCCCAGCTACGTGGAGTTTGATTTGCTTATGGGGGACCTTTGTGGGAAGAACCTCTATGTCGCATCTATAGTGAAATCGCCTTCGCTTCCGCCATTCTTTCCAGGGGAGGCGCTGGATGTGAATGTAAGCGCTTTCCCCCTTGCGTGCGAGGTGTTTGACAGCAGGAAGGAGTATGAGTCGCACACCGAAGACCTGGGCAAGATGGCCGATGGGGAGGTGGTTCCTTTCTTTTATCTCATGCACGAAAAGGCTGGATTGAAACAATCGGAGAAGGGTTTCTTCGCACGCAAGATCAGATGCAACCTGATTGCTGGCGAAGTGCTCGCCGTCCAAAAGAAGGATAACGGATGGCAGGATACTTCATTTCTAGTCGCTACGGTGCGCACCGTATTGGGGAACCTCGATGTGGTGTTCGGAGAGAATCAATTCGGGCACCCGATTGGCACTGGAGGGTATCTTGTCTGTGAGGCAGCCATTTCGGCACATGTGCTTGCCATAGGGGGAAAGGCCGTCACGTAAAAGAGTTATCTTCGCTTCCCTGGATGTATTGGCTTGCATTTGGCGTTGCAGAACTATCTGGCGAAATGACGAGGAAAGGAGTTTGAGAATGTTTGAGATTTGCAAGAACGACGAGAAGGTGGCCGTGTTTGAGATTTGCAAGAACGAAGAGAAGGTGGCTGAGAACAATGACCTCTTGGAGGCGTACCGCTACGTGTGGAAGAACAGGAAGAGAGGACAGAAGTGGGAAATCCTGCAAGACGACGGCTCGTTTGTCGCTTGCGACGATATGATGCTCTTCGAGGCTCTCGCCAACTCCTTCGACAACGTTGACTCCATAACGTTCGGGGGAAGGCAGTTAAGGCAGGACGATTCCCCTTTCGGGGACTATATCCTTGATGGGAAGTCTTACGACGAGGAGACGGTCATTGACCTCATCGGCAAGGAAATCGGGCTCGCCACCAAGCTCCTCAAGCCGAGAAAGCATGTCACACAGAGATGGCTGGACGAGAGAGGCACCGGCTGGGACGACTAACAGGAAGGAGGAGAAAAAATGAAAGACTTTTATTTGATGGATGAGCGGGAGCAGGCTATCGCCGATGCCGAGAAGCACGGCAGGCTTGCTGTCCAAGACTGGGACGGCAACGTCGAGGGATTCTTCCTCTACGATGAGGAGAATCTCAAGGACGTCTTCGGCAGGTGCGACGGCGACCAGATTGACTTCGACGTCATCGAGGACGTCTTCGCACGGGCCGAGCAGGGCATCACCTTCGACGACCTGAAGGCGATGCTGGAGGAGTGGCAAGAGGAGAAGAGGGAAGAATAAGGGAAAAGGAGACAGGCGGGGCAATCCGCCAGCCTTTCCCCCTCAGATAAGGAGAACCCGCGCTGGCATTCAGCGCGGGTTACTTTGCTCAAAGCTGTCTCTTCCCCCTCATCTTATCCCTTGCGAGGGTTTTGCGCAACTCCCTTCGCGTCTCCCGTTATTCCAGAAACAACCTCAAGGACACCGGCAAACTGCGTCGCATCAAAATGCAGGTAGTTCTCCGTCATGGCCTCCGTCAGGTGCCCCGTCATGTGCCTCGCTATCTCCGCGCTCACGTTGTTGTTTATTAAGATGCTGTTGAGGAAGTGCCTCCAAGAATGGAAGATAAGGTTCCTCCCGCGCCAGTCAACGCCTATCTTTTCCAGCGCGCGATGCAACGCACGGACAAAATAATCCTGCCCCACAGGCTTCTCGCCATTCATGGTGAACAACCAGTCATCTTCCCCGCGCTTGAGGGCCTTGAGCAATCCCAGCACGCTCTGCGGCAACGGCAGGTTCCTCACATCGCCCGTCTTCGTGCCTTTGAGGCCAAAGCGGACGTCATAGCTGTGCGCAACGTGGATCCATCCGTCATGGATGTCCTCCCCGCGAAGTGCCGCGACCTCCCCGGCCCGCATTCCTGTGACTGCGGCAAGCAGGTTCGCAGTCATCGCCATCGTGTTCCCGTCCCAGTTGTCCGTGGAAGAGAAGAGGAGCCTTGCCTCATCCAAGGAAAGAATCCCCCGCTCCTTCTTGTTCTTGCCGGAGAGACTCCTTGCCTTCCTGCAGGGGTTCTCCTCAAGCAATCCCTCCCTGACCGCCTGACCAAGCATTACGGAAAGCAAACCCTTTATGTTGTTCGCGCTTTTCGATGAAAGGAGACCATCGGCGTTGAGTGATATCAGCCAAGCCTCAATCTGGCCGGGCTGGATGGCCGACAACCTTTTCTTCCCCCAGAACGGAACCAGCCACCTTGCCGTGGCCTCCTTGTTCCTCTTGCAGTACAATGGGGTCAGCTTCCTGCCGAGCAGGGCCTGTTCCTTCACATAACGGCAGGACGGCTCCCACCATCCCATCGCATACTCCGCAAATGTCGGTTGTTTCCGCGCTGACTTGGCGCTGTATCCGTCAAGGGCAAGCTTTCCCTTGCCCGCCTGCTCTAGGCAGAAGGCCAATGCCTCCGCCTTTGTCTTTTTCCCAGTGGAAATTCTTATGCGCCTGCCGGGTTCCACTGTGACACGATAATACCAGTACTTGCCCCGTTTTTGGAGCTGAAAAGGAGCCTTGTATCTCATGCATCCCATCCCCTCCGAGACGTATCACCCTTCAAAACAAAACGGTACCAAAACGGCACCAATCGGATTTTTAAATGTGAGCTAAATCTTTGTATTGTAAGCAGTAAAATATTCGGGCTGGCCGGAATCGAACCGGCGACCCCAAGTCCCCCAGACTTGTACGCTAAACCCCTGCGCTACAG
>CAVEJA010000276.1:0-11258 GCA_963615745.1 Duodenibacillus sp. | reverse complement strand
CTCCTTATTTCTACAGTATTTTTCTATTGTTTTCATAATGTTCACTATTCTTATTTTTTATATGCTGTTCCACTGATAACGGGTCCAATAACGGATACAGTGTTTCGCGGGGAAACCCTCCCAAAAACCACCTGAAAACCACCCCAAGATGCCATCTGAGCAATGTTTTTCCCAAAAAACCATGTTCGGAAAAACCCGAACGGCATTTGTTGCGCTTCCGCAACTGGTTTTCTGCCCCATCACACTAGGCCTCCAGCAGGGAATTGGAGCATGACACAGCCCCTTTTCTCTGCGGCACGTGCAGAATCCTCCTGTACTCGTCCAGCTCCCTGTCGCTCTTTGCCATGAAGAACTGAATGAAGTCCTCTATGCGTGACAGGTCGGGGGCATCCGACTTCCCCCCAGACTTGTCCTCCCCGCCGTACACAAGCCACTCCAGCCCAACGCCGAGATATTCCGCAAAATCGATTGTCTGCTTGATTCTTGGTGGAATGTTCCCTGATGCCCGCTGCTCGACAACTCCCTGATAGTTGTAGCCGGTATCCATGCTCATCTTCCGAAGGGAGACTCCCTTTGAGGACATGGCTTCAGACAGCCTGTCCCAGTAACTCTTTTCATTTCTCATACGCCAAGTATATCAGAAATTTTGAACACCAATGGACAATATTGACTGTTCGGAAAACTTCTAATAACATGTTCCCATGTTCGAAACACTTCGAACACCGCCTAGGGACATGGGAGTATCTCTTTCTTCCTTCATTGACAGGTCGGCCACCTGAAGAACCCGCAACGGCCACTTTAGATAAGGAGAACAGAATGACAAGAATGGAAATCCTCAACTATTGGAAGACCATCCCCGAAGACGAGAATGGCTTCGCCAGCGAGAAGGGCATGCGCGCTCTCCGCTTCTTCCTCAACATCTCCTCAAAGGTTGAGGTCGACGGCAACGCAAGCTATGACCCGTCTTGGGACTGCTACTTCCCTGACGGAAGCCAGCTCCATCTGGCAAATCCGTACCAGAGGGCTTTTAGAGCCTTCATCTGCTGAGGGGGATTCGCCAATGGAGAAGCTCTACAAGGTGAAAGAAGCGGGGAAAGCGCTGAACGTCTCCGCACAGCTTGTCTACAAGCTGGTCAAGCAGGGAGGAATCAAAACTCTCCGCATAGGAAGCGCAATCCGCATACCAGAGAGCGCGCTGGAGGAATACCTCTGCCGAGCATATGAGCAGATGCAGGTTGATTAAGAAAGGAGCGGAGGCAAGGCCTCCTTCCGGTTCAAGGCCGGACGCTCCTGTTGCCCGGGAGGCAAGAGTTACCGCCGTCAACCATCCTGCGATGTGTACGGCGGAACTTCTTTTAAAAGAAGAAGGCTGTCGGGAGAACAGATTCGACAGCCAAGGAATTTAAGAATGGAAGAATTATCCAAGAAACAAGGGGCACCGGTCAAGTATCCGTCAGTTCCGTCTGAACGGCACTACTGCTACGAGTGCGCCAACTGCCGGGAGGTTCCCGAAGAACTGAAAAGGAAAGGCAAAGCGCACAGCTACTGCCTTGAGGACAAGGGACCCATATCGAAAATCTGCGGGGTCCAGATCGATGGCGAGTGGTACCAGCGTGTGAGCGCCCGCCAGATTGTGCACTGCAGGCACTTCAAGGCAAGCCGGGAGGATGCGAGATGAAAACCATATACTCCTACGACTTGGCTGATGTGGGGTCACGCAAGGGCCTCATCGGAAGCAGTGACCTCGCAACCCTCTTCGGTTGCGGGTTCCTGACCCAGCATCAACTCTGGGACCACTACATGAACGGCACCCAAGAGAAGCTCGACCAGAAGACCGAGGAGATGTTCGCTATCGGCCACATGGTCGAGCATGTCATCGCCCGCATCGTGGCGGAACGGTACGGGGTCCGAATCATCCGCGACAACAAGCGGCATTTCCGAACGGACATGCCGTGGCTCGGATGCCATCCCGACAGGGAGGTTGTCGGACTCGTGGACGGCAAGAAGGTCTACTGCGAGTTCAAGTCTTCCGCTTTCTCCACGGAATGGGGGAAGCCGGACACCGACCAGATTCCCAAAAAATACATCCCGCAGTGCATGGCCTACTTCATCACGCTCCCAAAGTGTGACGAGGTGTGGGTCTGCCGACTCCACAACAATGCGGTCGACAGATATATCGTCAGGCCGAACCAAGCGCTCATGGACACCATCGTCCGAAAAGCTTCCGAGTGGAAGAAGAAGGTCGACGCAGGATGGATCCCCTCACCAGAGACGGACCAAGAGGCCTCCTCCTTCTTCAACCATCCCACCGAGGAATGCGTGGAGGCGAATCCCGTACTGCTGGAGAAGGTGGAAAAACGCGCAAGGCTCAAGGCTGACATCAAAGAGCTGGAGAAGGAGCTCCAGCCTCTGGAGCTGGAGCTGAAGAACGCGATGGGCAATTCCAGCTACATCGTGTCAACCAACAACGAGGGGAAGCAGACAACGCTTTGCTCTTGGAAGGCTCAGGAGCGCACAAGCTTCGACTTGGACGCATTCATCAAGGCCAACCCCGGCATCGACCTCAACCCATATTACAAGACGACCCAGACGAGGGTCTTCAGATAAAGAAGGAGATATGCAAATGGCAGAAAACAAACTCGCAACCGCAACTTCTGTGACCACGGTGAAGTCGCTGGCGAACTCACCGGCGATGGTGGCCAAGTTCCAGAACGTGCTGGGGAAGAAGGCCCCACAGTTCCTCGCAAGCGTCGTGTCCGCAACCAACGCGAACAGCTTGCTTAAAAATGCGGAGCCCATGACGGTCATGGCTTCCGCCATGGTGGCCGCAACACTCGACCTCGACGTCATCCCCGGCCTCGGCTTCGCCGCTCTCGTCCCCTACAACAGGTACGACAAGCAGACAAGGACCTCTCACAACGAGTGCCAGTTCCAAATCATGACCAAGGGGCTCATCCAGCTTGCAATGCGTAGCGGACAGTACCGCACCATCAACGCAGGTCCCATCTACGAGGACGAGTACGACGGGCTGGACATGATAACCGGCGAGCTCCACTACCACGAGGTTCCCGGCGGATTCAGGGACCAAGCGAAGGAGGACAAGATTGTCGGATACTTCGCTTTCTTCGAAACCCTCAACGGCTTCAGGAAAATCGAGTACTGGCCGATGAGCAAGATCATCGCCCACGGCAGGCGGTATTCCAAGAGCTACGACAGCGGTCCGTGGAAGACCAACTTCCACGCAATGGCGCGCAAGACAGTGCTCAAGGCAACCTTGAGCCAGTGGGGCATCCTCTCCACCCAGATGCAGACCGCCATCTCCGCCGACCAAGCCGTTTTCCACAGCGTGGACGAGCAGGTGCCGGAGTACGACGACAACCCCGAGAGCGCCAAGCATGCAGAGCAAGCCTCCTCTTCCGTTGACGCATTCGCTCAGGAAGTCAGTCAGGAGGAAGGGAAGTGACAAGAGAAAAGGAAAACCGCGGGGAGGAATACCTCCTCGCCATAGACCCCGGAACCATCAAGAGCGGAATCGCTCTTCTGGATCCGGGCGACTACAGACCGGTAGCCTCGGGGAAGATACCGAACCACGAGGTGTACGACTGGATTGACCGCTCCGATGTCCGTCTTGTCATCATCGAGATGGTAGCCTCCTACGGCATGAGCGTGGGGCGGGAGGTGTTCGAGACCTGCGTGTGGATAGGCCGGTTTCAGGAATACGCCACTCAAAGAGACAAGAGCTGGGACATCATCTACAGGCAGGAAGAGAAGATGGCTATCTGCCATTCCCCCAATGCCAACGACTCCACAATACGGCAGGGCCTGATAGACAGGTTCTGCTCTCTGGGGACGACGAACCACGGAAAGGGCACGAAAAAGAATCCGGGGTGGTTCTACGGCTTCAAGGCGGACGCATGGCAGGCCTATGCCGTAGGGGTCACCTATCTGGACAAGATGAAGGAGGCAAGCCTTGGACTGCGCTGAATGCATCAAGCTCAAGGACGGCTGGTGCCGGTACAGGGGCCTGACCAATACGGCGGCAGTCAGGCCGGACAGAAGGACCAGCTGGTGCAGGCCGGTCGCACGGCACACGGGGCTGGCGGACATCAAGGACAACGTACAGCCAACAGCATGGATGCGGAGGAGATTCGTCAAGTACGTACCCGCAAAGAAGGAAGGTAACTGATGACAAAATACAAGACACACAACATGTTCTCGATTCAGGGAAGACTGACCGAGAACGCTGAGATCAAGTACAGCCAGACCGAGGGCGGGTACATCCAGCTCTCCCTCAAGGTGCTGGAGGAGGCATGGAACCCCGAGACAAGGAAATTCGACCTTGTCCCCTCGAGGCTTCCGCTCTCCTACTACAGCAAGAATCCAGAGCAGGATGCCGTAGGGCTCAACAAGGGCGTGGCGGTAATCGTGGACGGGCACCTGAGAGGACGCTCATACACGGACAACCGTGGGGCGCAGAGGGAAACCGCCGACATCCGCGTCGACAACATCGACATCATCGAGCCTTTCCTCTCAAGGCAAACGGCTCAGGAATCCGCCACAGCCCAGCAGGCTACGGCGCAACCGCTGGCGCAACAGCAGGAGCAACCCGCACCCAAGAGAAGCGTCGAACCTCCTCCTTATGACGGCCCGACAGTGCCGGTCGAGAAGTTCGACGACGACCCCATCCCGTTCTGAGAGGCAGGCATGAGATACCTTTCCCTCTTCAGTGGGATAGAGGCGGCTTCGGCCGCTTGGGAGCCTCTTGGATGGGAGCCGGTGGCATTCGCCGAGTTCTCCGACTTCCAGAAGCATGTGCTCCATCATCATTTCCCCTCCGTCCCCGACCTCGGGGACGTGACGGCGGTTACGGAGGAGCAGGTGCGCTCCCTAGGTCACGTTGACATCGTGGTGGGAGGCTCTCCCTGCCAAGACCTTTCAATAGCCGGAAAGAGAGCCGGGTTAAGGAGGTCTGACGGTTCATCCACCCGCTCTGGACTGTTCGACTTCCAGATGCAGATTTTCGAGTGGGCGAGGAGGAACAATGGTTGCAGATTCATGCTCTGGGAAAACGTCGCTGGCGCTTTCAGCAGTAACAAGGGCAATGACTTTGCCTACATTCTTGGATCAATGGTGCAGGGGAGAGTTTCTCTCCCTATCGGGGGCAGATGGAAGACAAGCGGAGTGTGCGTCTCCGCAGACGGGGGAAGACTCGTCGAGTGGCGCGTGCTTGACGCTCAATTCTTCGGAGTCCCCCAGCGACGCCGTAGAATCTTCGCTCTCCTCGATTCTGGAGCATGGGGGGGCGTCCTCCGATATTGTTTGAGCCGGAAGGCCTGCTTGGGGATTCTCAGAAGGGCGGACAGGGATGGGCATGTACTTCCCCCGGTTCTCCGAAAGTCGCTGGAGGCCGTTGCACAATGCCAGTGCTCAACGACCAAGGGGGGGGATAATGTCCGTCACGGTCTGTTACCCGGAGAAAACGGGAGCTCTTCAGGCGAGAGACCATTTCGGAGTAGGGAGGAAAGACACCCTTTCCAAAATTGTGGTGCAGTCAGAGACATCGGAAATTGAGAGAAGCCACACCATCGTCCGGCGCCTGACCCCTGTTGAATGCGAGAGACTGCAGGGCTTCCCAGACGGATGGACCGACATCCCATACAAGGGAAAGGAGCATCCCATAGACGCCAAGCGCATTGAGGCATTGGGGAACAGCATGGCCGTTCCCGTCATGGCATGGATTGCAAGACGCATCGACTGGGCTCTGGCGCATCCCATAACGGAAAGGAAGAGCCGTGACAGCAACATCCCGTTGTCAAGGGAAGAGAAGAAGAACGGGCAGCTGAGCCTGTTCTGACAGATGGCATAAAAATAAGATGCCGATTTCGGAATAGTAATAGGAGCAGTTATGGAGAGATACATGAGAACAAAGGAGCTTGCGGTGTACCTGTCGGTCACGGTCCCGACCGTGCGCGCTTGGATGAGGCGGGGATACATCCCCTACAGCAAGGTCGGAAAGGTCGCGCTCTTCGACAAGGAGGAGGTAGACAAAGCCATAGGAAGCCGTTTGCGTGCGGGGAACCTGAAACGGGAGGGGGTGGCCGAATGATCAACCGCGCCTTTGCTCAAAACTGCAACTTCCCGCACGACGTGTACAGTCTGGCGGACACCAACATCCAGCTCCTTGTCGGCGACCTCGGGGCCGAGGGCTACGGCATCTTCTGGGCGGTCGTGGAGCTCCTCTACCGCAAGGAGGACGGAGCCATTGAGGAGGCCGACCTGAAGGCGCTCTCAAGGCAGCTCAACATCGACTTCCAGAAGCTTCTGAAGGCCGTCGACATGATGGTCGGATACAACCTCCTAATCAGGAACGGGGACGGCGCAATCTGCTCAAAGAGAGTCGCCGAAACCCTCCAGAAGAAGGTCGCGGAGCGGGAGGCTTACATCGCCAGAGCGAGGATGGGCGGGATGGCTTCAGGGATGGCCAGAAACGCCAAGAAGCAGGCTCAAGCCAGCCCATCCATCCAATCCGACAATGAAACGAACTACAAGTTCGATTCCAATCGAACTACAAGTTCAAATGAAACGAACTACAAGTTCGATTCAAATCGAACTACAAGTTCAGCGAAAACGAAGTTAAAATTAAATATAAATAAAGAGTCAAAAGATATCTCTTCGTCTAAAGACTCAGAGATACTTTGTGACTCTATTCCCCCATCTAACTTCCCCCAAGGGAAGGGAAACCCGAGAAAAAGCGAAACAGACAGCTTCTTGACCGAGGACGAGCTGGCAGGTCTTGCGCCGGAGCCTATCCGCGAGGCTTTCCGCGGCTATGTCCGTAGCCGGGGGAAGATGCGCAAGCCTGTCGGCACCGAGAGCAACGCCAAGCTCCTGCTGAAGTGGCTGGAGGAGAACTGCTCCAGCGACGAGGAGCGGATAGCCTGCCTGAACAACTCCGCCATGTCCGGCTATCAGGGCCTCTTTCCCGTGAGGAGAGCCAAGGCGGGGGACGGGAAGCACGGCAAGGCGCCGGACGTGACAGACGGCTACCAGCTTGGCGACGGCATCGTGGTGACGGGATAGGAGGGCGGAAATGGAAGTGAAGGGTTTCGAGGCGGTGAAGGCCAATCCGTTCGGAGGTGCGGGCGGGGAGCAGGGAAGCAGGCGGGCATACATCGAGGCGAGCTACCCGAGGCGGATAGCCTTGGCGATTGACTCCACCGAGTACTCTCCCGCCCAGAGGCAGGTCATGTCCCTCATCGTCGGGCAGAGGCGGAGCGGCATCGTCATCGGCGGCAACGGCACGGGCAAGACTCTCCTGCTCAGCCGGTGCCAAGTCGACCTGCTGGAGGAGGGGGTTCAGGCGAAGATACTCGACGCGCCGGAGATGTTCGAGCGGCTGAGGGGCGTGATCGACCGGCACGAGAGCGTCGAGAGCTACATCCGGGACAAGTGGGCGGGCATTCCCTGCCTGTTCATCGACGAGGCGGACAAGGCATACGGGAGCCAGATGGAGTTCCTGAACTTTGCCCGGCTGGTGAACCTGCGGTGGGAGGGGATGCTCCAGACGGTTGTGTTCGGGAACTTCCCCACGTGGGAGGACTGCATCGGCAGGCTGGGGCAGTCGGCCTTCGACCGGCTGGCTGACGTGAGGGACGGCTTCCGCGCTGTTCTGAAGGGCGGGAGCTACAGGCAGGGGAGGGGCGGAGATGGACTTGAGGGGTAGCTTGGACGAGGAGGACATCCGCAGGCAGATCAACCTTCTCGTCGAGGGGGTGCTGAAGGACGGGCTGGAGACGGCAAGCGGGTGCAGGGTCCGCGTCGTGGACGTGGAGGACAGGGCGTGCCCCATCTGCGGACGTCGCTACCTGAGGTACACGACCCAGCTGTACGGGGCGACGGGCTCGCCGATCGGGGAGCCGAGGAAGTCGAAGAAGGACGTGTGCTCTGCGTGCAGGTTGCTGATGGACCCCTACGGCTACTGGGTGCACACGGATCCGGACATGGCAAGGGCGATGGAGAAGAACGGCGTCTTCAAGCTCTCCGCAAAGGCGGGGTTCGAGCCGTTCAAGGGAGGGAAGAAGCATGAATTTTGACGGATTGGATTACGCTCCTGCCCGAGATTTCAACGGGAAGGGGCAAAAAAAGCCCGTAGGCGCGTTTTGTAGCCTTGGGCGTGTAAATTCTTGTCCTAGGGCAAACCGACAAGCCACAGGGCGTTTTTCTGGGCTTGCGGGCGATGCGGGCATCGGGAGTGGGCTGGAAGAGGTGGCGGAAATCCCCTTCAGCCGTGCGAGAAGGGGGCAGGAAGCGCATTCTCGGGGCGGTGCGTGTAGTTTCACCTTTCCGGCGGAAAGGAAGAGCCTGAGGGCGATTTTGGAGGTGGCGGAGATGAGAGACAGCTTTGAGCGGTGCGGGGTGTGCGGAAGGTCGACACGGGCAGGGGATCTCGACGGGGCGTTTGTCGGCGGTCGGATGGTTTCCGTCTGCCCGCACTGCGGAAGCCCGGACGTGACGCCTTGCATCCCTGTCCTTGAGGAGTGCTCCCTGTGCCCCGAAGCCGACAGGTGCGGGAACCTGAGGGGCTTTGAGGAAGGGGGAAGCCGCCGATGAACAAGCGCAATTTTATGCAATTCCCTTCCTACTGCAAGTTTCGCAACATGCCGAAAGCTGGGGGCTTAAAAGATGGCTCTGTTCCAGTTGACAGGACGGCAATGGAAGATGAGGGAATCCTCGTTGCGTGGCGCAAGGCAACTCAAGGTACTGCAAAGATGTAAAGCACAAGACATGGAGAAGGAACAATGAAGAACAAAGAAAGTCAAAAGGGAAAGAAGGTGCTGGTGTTCCAAGATGGCAAGTCAACCATGTACTCCAGCATTTCCGAGGTGGCAAGAATTTACAACCGCTCCCTGACTATGGTGAAGAGGGCTTTGGCGGACGGAACGAAGATTCGTCCGGGCGTGACGGTTGACGAGGCTTGCTGAGGAGGATGGAGAGATGGCTAAGGAATGGTTCAGGTGCAACGGGTGCGGCTCGTTGCACACATTGGATGAGATGGAGAGGAACATGGGCAGGGAGGATGACCTCCTGTGCCCGGACTGCAGTACACGGGACTGGGAATGTTGCATCCCCTCAACCGACCGCAGTGAGTGCATGAAGTGCGAGCGCAGGGAAGAGTGCACATACATGGTGGAGGAATCATGAGCAAGTTGTTCTGGGACATTGCGAGCTTTCTGTTGCTCGCTGGTGGATTCGTGACGGCAGGCATGATGCTGTGCTGGATGGTTGAAGAGAAGAAGAGGAGCAAGAAGGAAGAGGAGGAAGCAAGATGAACGACTGGAGCATTGACATTGACGAGATTGAGTACGAGTACGACTACGCCAAGCGCAAAGCCAAGGAATGGGCGGACAAGGCTGTCGGGACCAGAGCCCAGATTGATGAGGAGTGGGCAGACAAGGATAGCAAGGAAGCGCAGATTGTCGACAAAGAGTTCGACACTGTGACGCATTCTGTCAAGGTTTACAGGCTTTTGAATAAACGGATAGAGCAGGATGCCAAGGCGGAAGCCTACGATGACATGGCGGACAGACTCCATGACCTTCTCCTTGACAACGGTTGGGAGGAGTACCGTGAGGAGGAAGCGAGGGGTATCCGTGAGGGGATAGATGAAGACGAGGCAATCGAGAGGGAATGGTTCGACAGGAGGGACGGAAGATGAGACGGAGGAACAGCCGCATGACACGGTTCTACATGGTCTCGGAGAGAGGGGGGATGGAGTTCCCCCTTCTGGTGACCGACTCCCTGAAGGAAGCCGCAGAGTACATGGGAGTCGCATTAGGCTCGCTGTACACCTACATGTCGTTGAAGCGGTACGTGATTGCGAGGAAGTACGAGATCCACGCATACGAGGACAGGGGAGGCGAGGAATGAAGACTCCGCTGACATACTACGGAGTGCCTGACGTGGAACTACCAGATGGAGCGGGGATTGTTTGATGGGGAGCATGAAGATGGACAAGTGGGTTGAGAGATATTGGGACTGGCTGGACGGCAGGATTCTGGAGAGCGAGAGATGGCTCCATGAGAACAGGCTTTCCTGCCCCAACGAAGAGTACCTCAGCCACATGAACAGGCAGGACGCACTCTACCGTGAGCGTTTTGACATTCGGGACATCCTGATGGCGTGGATGGGAAAGGAAAGGTGGCTGTCCTTCGGGCTTCTCAGGCAGATTTATATCAACCGGCTGAACCATAGGGCGAAACGGGTAAAAGATTTGAAGGAAGACCCGAGGCGTGACGTGATGGAGGAAGGATTGATGGAGATTGAAAGGCTGTGGCAACAGAGGAAGGAGGAAGAGGATGCTGAGAAACATGAAGCTTGACTGTGAGGGCTGTGCGTGGAGCTCCCATCTTGAAGGTAGCATGTACTGCGTGCAGTCGGTGGACGGGCAGGGCAGGACGCTCACCCCGGTCGAGAAGGTGAGAGGCAACCAGAGGTGCGTGGAGCGCAACAGCTCCACCTACAACTACAAGGCTGACATATTGAGGGGATCCATCCCCTTGAGGAAGGAGAAGGAGGACAAGGCGACATGAAGGGAAGGAAGGCATTGCTGACGGCTGTGCTGACGGCTGTGCTGACGGCTGTGCTGGCGGGGGCTTTATGCTCCCCGCTCTCCGCCGCAGGGAAGTACATGGTGCTTGTGCGCCTTACCCTGCAGGAGCTGGTGGAAGACGTGAACGGCATGATGGAGAGGGGGTGGAAGCCTCTTGGAGCCGTATCTCGGCAGACAACGGATTTCGGTTACGACCGCTGGATACAGGCGATGGGGGAGGAGACTCCCGACTCCGCAAGAGAAAGGAAGATGTGATGACTGTTGCTGAAATGAGGGAGGCGCTTGACGATGTCGGGTGCTTCCGTGACGGAAGAGATGTCATGGTGACCGTACTCCGCGCCTCGGGAGGAGGGAAGCCCATGGGGGACACGGCTGTTGCGCAGGTAATCCTCAGGGACAGCCAGCTCCGCATCGTGACGGAGGAGCCACTCTGCTCGGTGGGCAGTTCTGGGATGGGAAAGGTTCCCAAGCTGGTGGGGAACATCCTTGCTTATGCCATTGTCTTTGGACTGCTTGGAGCAATGGCATGCGCTTCGCTTGGAGTGCTTCGGTTCGTTTTCTTGAACGCATGGAAATAAAAATTCATTGAAAAATGGGGGTATGGAGCCATGGAATGGCGGTACTTGGGTCATTTTGGCACACAAAGGGG
>CAVEJA010000275.1:0-9444 GCA_963615745.1 Duodenibacillus sp. | reverse complement strand
GGTATCTCTGTCCAATGACTATTATGACGAGAATGACAAACTTCCCGTTCTGTATGTCAGCCAGTGTGCGAAACAGTCTTACAAGGGTATGAAAGATGTGTTGTTTGCGGAGCGGATAGCCAATGACTTGAAGTCCACCAAGACAGTGCAGACGATATATTACCGTGATGAGAACCATAATTTCGGCTATGCTCTGCAATGGGTCGTGGATAGGGACAACAATATGCTCTACGGCTATGGCAACACGGTGAACAATACGGACAGCAAGAACAGGCATCGCATCGTGAAATTCCGTCTTCCGTCCTTGCAGGAAGGGAAAGACGGACTGGTTGTTTTGACGGACGAGGACTTGCTGGAGAACTATCTGGTAGAGGACTATTACCAGATGCCTTTCAATCCCATAGGACAGGGACTGTTTGTGAAGAACGGAATGTTGTTCATGCCCACAGGATTCGGAAAGGAAAAAGCCCCTTCCTATCTTTATGTATGGGACTTGAAGTCACGGAGTATGCAGAATGTGATAGATTTGCGTACCGCTACCTTTAGTGAGTTGGAGGATTGTGCGACATGGAAGAACTCCCTCATGATTCATGCGCAGGGGAACATGTTCCGTCTGGACTTCTAATGTGCCGTGTATTTTGAAGAGACAGCATGGGGGTAGAGGTCGTTAATAAGTATTTTCCTTCGCTGCAGGACAGTCAGCAACGGCAGATGGCCATGCTGGAAGACTTGTACAAGGAATGGAATGCCAAGATCAATGTCATCTCGCGCAAGGATATGGACAATCTGTACGAGCGTCATGTCCTCCATTCTCTTGCCATCGCCAAATTCATCTCGTTCAAGGAGGGCAGCCGGATTCTGGATGTGGGAACGGGGGGAGGCTTTCCGGGCATCCCTCTTGCCATCATGTTTCCCCATAGCCATTTCGTATTGATAGACAGTATCGGCAAGAAAGTCCGGGTCGCCGCCGAGGTGGCGAAAGCGATAGGGCTGGATAACGTGACCCTCCTGCATGAAAATGCGAAGGAGGAGAAAGGAAAATACGATTTTATAGTAAGCCGGGCTGTGATGGCTGCCCCTGATATGATAGACCTTGTCCGGAAAAATATCCTGCCGGTCAGCCTGCATGATATACCCAATGGTCTGATATGTTTGAAAGGAGGCGATTTGGTGGAGGAGGCTTCTCTCGCCATGCAGCGTGTCAGGGCGGTTACCAAAGCGCAGTACCGGATTGAGGACATATCAGCCTGGTTTGACGAGGACTTCTTTGAGACGAAAAAAGTGTTGTATGTGCCTTTGGCGAAATGAAAATGTGAGGAAACGATGTTGGGAATAAAGGTTTTCACAGTGAATCCGTATGGCGAGAATTGCTATATCCTGTATGACGACAGGACAAAAGACGCTGTCGTCATAGACAATGGCGCATTCTCCGTGGAGGAAAAAACGGCGATGGACGACTTTATCGAACAGCGTGGGTTAAAGGTATCGTGCCAGTTGCTGACCCATGCGCACTTTGACCATATCCTTGGCGTGGGAGATTTCTATAAGAAATACGGTGCGAAAGTGGAGTACAACCCCCAGGACGATTACTTGTATCTTCGTCTGGAAAGCCAGTTGCAATTTGTTCCTTGGGCGCGTCTCCCTGAAAGTGTAGCCCCGGTGGGAAGATATTTGCAGGAGAATGACGAGATAAGCGTCGGGGATTCCGTATTGAGGGTGATAGGTGTGCCTGGCCATAGCAAGGGCGGGCTGTGTTATTACTGTGAAAAGGAGAAAGTCCTCTTTAGCGGAGACAGCCTGTTCCGAAATTCCATAGGGAGAACGGATCTTCCCGGAGGCAGTGGGAGCGGGTTGCTGGCGGCATTGCGGGATAAAATCATGGTGTTGCCGGAAGATGTTGTGGTGTATCCGGGACACGGGCCGGCAACCACGATAGGAGAGGAAAAGCGAAATAACCCTTATATATAAAAGGAATAAAGAAGACAGATATGAGAAAGAAAATAGCTGTTGCCTTGATGAGTGTCTTGTGTATGGCTGGTTGTAACAAACAGGCGGACTTTGACGACCGTTGTGTGAAAGAGGCGAGGGAACAGACTCTTCGTTTGTGTCCGCGTAAAATGGCGGAAGGCATCATTCTGGACAGTATAACTTATAAAAAGGAAGGGCGGGTTTTCGAGTATTGTTATACCATGAACGACTCGCTGTACAGCCAGCAGCTGATAAATCAGGCAAAGGACAAATTGCGCGAAGGCTTGAAAAAGGAGATACTGAACTCCATAGAGCTGAAGAAATATAAGGAAAATGATGTGGTGTTCAAGTACGTCTATATGGGGAAATTTACCAAAAAGCCGGTACTGGAATTTGTGTTTGCCCCGAAAGAATACAAGGTAAAGAAATAGGAAACGGCGGTTTTATATAGTCAATGGGGCTGGCGGATTTCCGCCAGCCCCATTGGTGTTCATGTCAAACGGGTAATTATTCGGGTTTCATGTTGGTGTAGACTGTTTGAACATCGTCAAACTCTTCCAGTCTCTCCACCATTTTGTCTATTGTCTCGCGTTGTTCGGGGGTGACATCCTTCAGATCGTTGGGGATATATGTGAATTCCGCCCCGACTACCTCGAAACCTTCGTCCTCCAAATGCTTCTGAATGGCTCCGAAACTCTTGGGGTCGCCATAGATGGTGATGCTGTCCTCTTCTTCATCCTCGTCGTATTCATCCTCCACTCCGTAATCGATGAGATCCAGGATAAGCTCGTCCATGTCCAAACCCTCTTTTTTCTTGAAGGTAAACACGCTCTTGTGATCGAAAAGGAAGGACAGAGAACCTGTGGTTCCCATATTTCCGTTGAATTTATTGAAGATGGAGCGGACATCAGCGACGGTACGGGTGGTGTTGTCTGTCAGAGTATCTACGAAAACCGCTATTCCGTGAGGTCCGTATCCTTCGTAAGTCACGTTCTTGTACTCGCTCTGATCCTTGCCCATGGCGTTCTTGATGGCGCGCTCGATGTTGTCTTTAGGCATATTCTCGCGCTTCGCATTGGCGATGATGGCACGCAGGGTGGGGTTGTTCTCCGGTTCCGGACCGCCTGATTTAACCGCAATGGCTATTTGTTTGCCTATCTTGGTGAATGTGCGGGCCATGTGACCCCACCTCTTTAGCTTGGTAGCTTTTCTGTACTCAAATGCTCTTCCCATTGGAGTTCCTTTTTTGTTGTTTTATAGTTGTTGTTATTGATAATGTTATCTTAGTTCCGCATTGATCTTCTCTTTGAGATTCTTGATGAGATTGCCCATGATTTTCTCTATTTGTTCGTTGCTCATGGTTTTATTCTCGTCATGCAAGATGAAATTGACCGCATAGCTCTTCTTTCCTTCCGGGAGATTCTTCCCCTCGTAAACATCGAATAGCTCCACTTTCTTGAGGAAACGGCGTTCCGTCTTGAGGGCAATCTCCTCAATCTGGCTGAACTCAATGTTCTTGTCTATCAGAAGAGCCAGATCCCGGCTTACGGTCGGGAAATTGCTGAGTTCCTTGTATTCCACCTTGTGATGGCTCGTTTTCTTCATGAGAAGCGTCCAGTTAAAGTCCGCAAAATAGACAGGGACATTTATGTCTGTTTTCCTGGCAATCGCCGGATTGACGATACCGTATTGGAACAAGGTCTTTCCGTCTCTGTCTTCTACGGAAATGCCTGTTGCGAACAACTCGTTCCCAATTTTCTTGGAGACAAATGCCTGCATGGGGAGACCCAAACGGGCAACGATATGCTCAACATAGGATTTCAGTATGAACACTGAAGACTCCTCGTTGGGGTGTGCCCAACTGCCTTCTACCTTTTTCCCCGTAATCCAAAGCCCTAAATGGAGTTGCTCGGTGTATGCTCCAAGAGGGTATTCCTCGGAATGTTTTTCGGAACTGAAGTGATAGCAGTTGCCAAACTCGTAGAACATCTGGTTCGGAGCCTTGTGATTGATGTTGAACCGGATGGATTCCAGTCCGCCGAAGAGCAAAGTCTGTCTCATCACACTGAGGTCTTCGCTCAAAGGATTCATGATGTGTACGCAATTCTTCTCGTTGAAGAGTTCTGACTGGGTGTAATAAGCCGCTTTGGTCAGGGAGTTGTTCATGATTTCATGGAATCCCTGGGCTGTAAGTTGCTCGGATATGATGTTCTGGAGCTTGTTGCTGCGGTCTGTTTCTCCCTTTACGGTCAAGGCGGACTGCACGGTAACAGGGATTTCCACGTTGTTGTAACCATAAATCCTTAGCACATCTTCCACTACATCGCAGGAACGCTGCACATCAACACGGTAAGTGGGAACTTCAATCTGTACCTCGTCTTCTGTCTCATGGGTAATGGTCATCTCCAGACTTTCCATGATATTCTTGTAAGTGTCTTTTGAGAGTTCTTTTCCTATGAGCGCATTGGCGTATTTATAGTTGAGGGTAACAGGGAAAGGCTTGACAGGCGATGGATAGATGTCTTTTATCTCCATGGAAATCTTGCCTCCAGCCAGTTCTTTCGCCATAATGGCAGCCTGTTTCAAAGCGTAGATAGTCCCGTTCGGATCAACGCCTCGCTCGTAACGGAAGCTGGCATCCGTGCTTAGCCCTTGGCGACGTGCGCTCTTGCGGATTGTCGTAGGGTTGAAATAGGCACTTTCAAAAAGAATATTGGTGGTATTTTCATACGTGCCGGAGCCTTTTCCTCCGAATACTCCCGCAATACACATGGGTTCTTTGGTATTGCAGATGGCCAAGTCCTCATTGGACAACTTGTGTTCCACACCGTCCAAGGTGATGAAAGGCGTGCCTTCCGGCAAGGTCTTTACAATGACTTTCTTTCCTTCAATCATGTCGGCATCGAAACAGTGGAGAGGCTGCCCGTAAGCCATCATGATATAGTTGGTAATGTCCACAATGTTGTTGATGGGACGCAGACCGATGGTCTTCAATGCGTCCTGTAACCACTTGGGACTTTCCTTTATCTGACATCCTGTTACGCTGACTGCACTGTATCTCGGGCAGCGTTGGGTATCTTTAATCTCAATATCGATCTCCAAATCGTGGTTGTCCACTTGGAATTTCTCCACATCGGGACGATGCAGGGAGGTTTCGTAGTGGTTCTGTTTGAGCCATGCGTACAAATCACGGGCAACTCCGAAGTGTGAGCAAGCGTCTGCCCGGTTTGGGGTGATGTCTACTTCAATCAGGCTGTCGCTTTCCAAATGGTAGTATTGTGCGGCGGGAGTTCCCACCTTTGTGTCTTGTGGAAGTACGATGATACCCTCATGGTTGGTGCCAATGCCGATTTCATCCTCGGCGCAGATCATTCCGAAGCTGTCCACACCGCGCAGTTTGGATTTTTTTATGGTGAATTCCTTGTCCCCGTCATAAAGTTTCGTACCTAATGTGGCGACAATTACTTTCTGTCCGGCAGCGACATTGGAAGCACCGCATACGATTTGACTGGCTTCCTCTTCTCCAATATTGACTGTGCAGATGTGCATGTGGTCGGAATTGGGGTGTGGCTCGCAGGTGAGAACCTCGCCCACGACAAGTCCTTTCAGACCGCCTTTGATGGTTTCGACTTCCTCTACACCACCGACTTCAAGACCAATGGATGTCAGCGCATCGGCAACCTCCTGGGGAGTTAAAGTGAAATCCACATACTCCTTGAGCCATTTATAGGATATATTCATGTTTGGAATAGTTTATGCAAAAGGTTAATCAATATGCAAAATTAATCTTTTTTCCCCATATACAGCCGTGTTAGAAAGGAACATCCTGCGTGCTGCCTCCAAGAGGATTGTCGTTGGTCCCGTCAATAGGCAGGGAATTAAGGGTGGAAGCTATTTCTACCGAGTCTCCGTCACCCTGATAGGATGCGGGAACAAGGTTGTCGTCAAGGTTCTCGAAGCGGGTGTACTTGGATTTGTAGGAGAGAATGACGTCTCCAACAGCACCGTTTCTGTGTTTGGCAAGGATAATCTCCGCTTTTCCCCTGAGGTCTTCTCCTGTTTCCGGCGACCGGTAGATTTTATAATATTCGGGTCTGTGGATGAAACATACGATGTCCGCATCCTGCTCTATGGCTCCGGATTCACGCAGATCGCTGAGTTGCGGGCGTTTTCCTTGTTTTCCGTCTCCTCCTTCCCGCTTCTCCACATCACGGTTCAACTGGCTGAGGGCGATGATGGGTATGTTTAGCTCCTTGGCAAGTCCTTTGAGAGAGCGGCTGATGGTGCTGACTTCCTCCTGACGGCTGCCGAACCGGTTGCTGGTGTTGGCTGTCATGAGTTGCAGATAGTCTATCATGATGATTTTAATTCCGTGTTCCTGCACCAACCGGCGTGCCTTGCTGCGGAGCTCATACACGGAAAGTCCCGGGGTGTCGTCAAGGTATAGTGGCTTCCCGTAGAGACTTTTGATTTTGCTGTCCAGCTGTCCCCATTCAAAAGGCATCAGTTGTCCGTTGCGCAATTTCCCGCTCTCAATCTCGCAAACGTTTGTTATGACACGGTTTATCAGCTGCACGTTGCTCATCTCAAGGGAGAACAGAGCCATGGGAATCCCTTGCTCGATAGCGATGTTCCTTGCCATACTGAGGGCGAATGCGGTTTTTCCCATAGCGGGACGGGCGGCAATGATAATCAAATCGGAATTTTGCCATCCGCTTGTCATCTTGTCCAGATTGGTATATCCGCTACTGATGCCGCTAAGTCCGTCAGGGCGTTTTGCGGCATCGTGTACCATTTTATAGGCTTCCTGGATGACGGGGTCTATTTGGGTGTAGTCTTTCTTCTTATTGCTCTGGGTTATCTTGAAAAGCCCGGCTTCGGCATCGTTGATCAGGTCTTTGACATCTGTGGTCTCGTCGAAAGCCTTGGTCTGGATCTGGCTGGAATAGGTGATGAACTGCCGTTGTGTATATTTTTGTGCGATGATTCCGGCATAGTATTCCACGTTTACAGAACCGCTGACTGTGTCGCAGAGCTTGGCTATATAGAACGGTCCGCCCACTTCTTCCAGCGTCCCGTTGCTTTTGAGTTTTTCTGTGACAGTCAGCATATCCACGGGTTTGTCCTCCATAGTGAGATCCAGCACTGCCTGATAGATGATTTGGTTGCGTGGCTCATAGAAACTTTCCGGGGAAAGTATCTCACTTACTTGGAAAAAGGCATCGTGTTCCACCATGATAGAGCCCAAGACGGCTGCTTCCAATTCGGGGGCTTGCGGTTGTAAATGTCTGCCAAAATTTTCTTCCTGGGAGGCTTCCTTCGTGCGAGGCTTCCTGTATTTGTCTGATGCGGGCATAAAATTGTAGATTGTTTCCGAAATAGCAAAGTTAAGGAAAAAGGCAGAAAGAGGGAAATTGCCGGATGATAATTTTATCTCAGGGAGGATGGCGGCAAGAATAGAAAAGTTGTACCTTTGTTCTTATCAAACAGAAGTGACGAATGATAGCTTTTCCCAATGCCAAAATCAATCTTGGACTATATGTTTTGGGCGTGCGCCCGGATAAATTGCATGATTTGGAGACCGTCTTTTTCCCAATACCGTTGAGGGATACATTGGAAATACAACCGCTTAAAACGAGCAATCGCCCCTGGGAACTCGTTATGGCGGGGTTTCCGATAGAGGGAGATGCGGGGAACAATCTGGTGACTCGTGTCTTTTCTGATTTGCAGGAAGAGTTCCATCTGCCTCCAATGTCCATCTATCTGGACAAGAAAATCCCCATGGGAGCAGGGCTTGGCGGAGGAAGCAGCGATGCTGCCTTTATGATGACCATGCTGAATGAGTATTTTGAATTGGGCTTGTCTGAGGGGGATATGAGGCGGCGGCTGTCTGGAATCGGGGCGGATTGTGCGTTCTTTGTTGATAATAGACCTTCTTTTGCCACGGGGATAGGGGACGAGCTTTCTCCTGTTGGCGTGGACTTGTCCGGGAAATGGTTTGTCTTGTTGAAGCCGTCTGTTTCTGTAAGTACCAAGGAGGCTTATGCCGATGTACCATGCCGTCGGGCAGCTCCCATAGATTTGCGGGAGGTGTTGTGCCGTCCCGTTTCCGAGTGGAGAGGAGTTGTGGAGAACGATTTCGAGAAAAGCGTTTTTCCGAAACATACGGAGATAGCTGTGCTGAAGTCTACGTTGTACGATATGCACGCCTTGTATTCGTCAATGAGCGGGAGCGGCAGTGCTGTCTTTGGCATATTCGATCACCAGCCGTATGGAGATTTGGAAAGGATTTTTCCCGATTGTTTCGTTTTCCAGAGTGTGTTGTTGTAGGTAGTCCGGGGTTATGGTATTCTGGTTTTCGGGTTCTGGAAATTCGCTGTGGCTGGCAAAGAGGCTGGCGGAGGCGACTGGTGACAGCCTGTGTAGCATGGCGGAGATGTGCGTGCGGGAGAATTTCTCGTTCCATCTGGAGAAAGAGGAAAGGATAGGTTTTGTTTTTCCTGTATACGGATGGGATGTTCCGAATGTGGTCAGGGAGTTCATAGAAAAATTGTCCTTGGATTCCCGTGGGCATTATTGCTATGTCGCCAGTACTTACGGGGACGATATGGGAAGAATGGAAGACCGCATCCGGGCTTTGTTGCTCCGAAAGGGGATGGAGTTGCATGGGATATACGCTGTACAAATGCCCAATACGTATGTATGCCTGCCCGGATTTGATGTGGACGATGAGGCTTTGGCGCAGGAGAAACTGCGCAAGGCGGATGAACTTGTTCCCCGATTTTGCGAATGGATACAGCGGAGAGATATGGGCAGGGCGGTTACTTTTCCCGGGAAAATGGCATGGGTGAAGACCTATGTGCTGGGGACATTGTTCAGGCGTTTCCTTATGAAAGGACGAAGATTCCATAGTAATGGGGAATGTATAGGCTGTGGAATCTGTGCCAAATCATGTCCGCTGTTTAATATAAAAATGGATGGGAAAGTTCCTGTGTGGGGAAGCCGCTGCGCCATGTGCCTGAGTTGTTACCATCATTGTTCCCGTCATGCCGTGGAATATGGAAGGGTGACGAGGAATAAGAAGCAGTATTTGATGAAGGATATGTGACCGTAGGAAAATCTTTATTATCTTTGTATATCTAAAAAATGAAGGTTCTTGATGCGTCATAATCCCCTTGGTTTATATTGTAAAGTGCTTGCGGCTCTCCTTATGTTTTGTTGCTGCGTGCCCCGTTCTGTGGCGAGGAATGAAAAAAAAGCAAAAAAGAAGGTTGTTTCCGCAGTTCCCGTAGTCCCAGTCCCCGATGCGCTTGTCCCGGTTTCCCGTAGTCATCGCAATTTAAGCCCTGTTCCTGAATACAAATTGCTGGGTGATGCGGACTATTTGCAGAGAGAGGGGATCGATGTCTCCCATTACCAAGGCAGCATAGACTGGAGGGAGGTTGCGGAACAAGGAAATGTGGGGTATGTTTACAT
>CAVEJA010000274.1:3125-6135 GCA_963615745.1 Duodenibacillus sp. | reverse complement strand
CTTTACAAGTCCCTCGCCGCTTTGTTGCATGGCGTGTTTTACCGCCGCATAGATTTTCGGGTCGGCGATACTCTCGTTGATGGTCTGATACCCACGGATTTTTCCGAGGTATGCGGCTGTGGCATGTCCCGTGTTAAGGGTGAATAACTTGCGCTCGACATAGGCTTCCAGATTGTCTACGAGGGTCATTCCCTTGATAGCGGGAATCGTTCCGGCAAAGGAGGCTTTTTCCACATCCCACTCGAAATACTCCTCAACCGCCACATCCAAAGGCACATCGCAGTGGACGGGAGGCACGATGCGGTCTACCGCCGCATCGGGGAATCCCGCATGGGTTTTCGCCCATGCGGCAGTAGCCTCATCCAATTGGGAGAAAACGAGTTCTTTCAACTGGGATGTGGCACGGATGCCGTTCTCGCAAGCAATGATGTTTATGGGTTCTTCCACACCGGCGGCTTTGCGGGCGGTCAGACCTTTTGCGATGGTGGGAGCGACAAACTTGAGGATGCGCAATCCTACCGCGGTGGTGATGATGCTGGCTTCGGCAATGGCTTTCACCGCTTCCTCACTGGATATGGATGTCGTATTTGTTGGTGTCTGTAACGTGTACGGTATACTCCTTGCGGGTGTTGATTTGGTTGAGTAGCTCCTCCACCACATCGGCAAAGACCACTTCGTAACCGGCTTCGGCAAGAACGGCACCGATGAATCCGCGTCCGATATTGCCTGCGCCAAATTGAATAGCTTTCATAAATTCGTATTTATATGGTTGAATTGGAAATCAGACTGCTTTTGCAGGGCTTGTCTGTGCGTGTTAATAGATGACTTTGAGCCATGGGGCGTTCTTCTTAACCCAGTCCTTCACGGTGAGCGGAACATCCGTACACATACGGTCGCATCCCAAGTATGCTCCCAGCATGAAGTCTTCCACACTTTGCCCGGGCCATAAGCTGACGGTGATGCCCGCCTTGTGCGCTTTTTCCACCATCTGGCGGCTCGTACCCGCCATCGTGCATCCCAAAGTGTAGATGCCGACAGTCTTTGCCATGGCGATGGTCTCGTCATTGATGGGCTTGCTGATGATGAGCAACAGTTCCGCATCCGGGTGATGCTCCTGCAAATAGCGCAGACCACGGTAGTCGGAAGAGGTGAAAACGAACTGGGAATTCTTGGTCTTGACACTCTTTGCCGCCTGGTAGACTTTCTCCACATACTCTTCCAACCGCTTTTGGGGGTAGAGTTTCTCAGGCTTTGTCTTGAACTCCCATTCCACATAGAGGTTGTCCTTGCCGTCAAGGAACTTTACGAACTCGTCCATACGAAGGATTTTGTTGCCTTTCTTGGTGCGCAGGGCATCGATTTCGGCAGATGTCTTCTCCTCAAACACACCGGTACCGTTGGTGGTACGCTCCAAAGTGTTGTCGTGGGTCATATAGCATACTCCGTCTTTGGTCATACGGATGTCGGTTTCAAAGCCAGTGTACCCCGCATCCCAGCTTTCCTGGAATGCTTTCAAGGTATTCTCGTCACGTTCCATACGTCCTCCGCGGTGGGAAAACGCCCGGATGGTCTGGGTCTGTGCCAGAATGCTGCCTGCCGGAACAAGGGTGACGGCACACAGCATCAGTTTGAATAAGTTATGTTTCATCGTGATATAAGTATTAATATAGTATTGATATTTGTGAATCAGTCGTGTTTGTAACCGTCACCCTTGAGATTCCAGAGGGTGGCAATGAGCACCGTTCCTAAAACGGCAACTCCGAACATCAGTAAAAAGAGAGGGTCCCACCCGTAATTGTCGGAGAACCATCCCAAGCCGACCCCTGTGAAGATGGTGCTGACATAGCTCATCAGTCCGATAAGCCCTACTGCGGAAGATGCCGCTTTCTTTGTGGCTTGATTGGAAGCCACAACACCGAGCAGGGCCTGCGGCCCGTAAAGGAAAAATCCGGCAACAGCCAATACGACAAGGAAGAGGATGGGGTCTCCCGTGTCTTTGATGAAGTGCAGAATGATAAGACATACGGCGACAATCCCCATTTCGATGGCGCAAACTTGCTGGCTGCGGCTCTTGAAAAACTTGTCGGAGATCCACCCGGCGCAGAGCATTCCCAGGCAACCTGCCACTTCGAAGATGCCGACAGTCCAACCAGAGATAGCCTGGCTAAGCCCCATGCCTTTCAAGAATGAGGGTCCCCAGTCGAGTACGGCAAAGCGGACAATGTAAACAAAGAGATCCGTGATGGCAAGAATCCAGATGACCGGGTTCTTGAACACTTTTTTCATGACAAATGCCTTGAATGCCTTGGGGTCTTCCTCCTTGTCGTCAAGCTCAGTCTTGGTATTGGGAAGCTCGGGAAGCCCTACGGATTTCGGGGTGTCCCTTAATGTGACAATAATAAAGAACACTCCGAACAGACCAATGACGGTAGGGACCCAGAAGCAGAGCCGCCAGTCGGTCAGATAACCGCAGATGACGGCTACCACGAAAGCTCCCACGCTGTGGGATGTGTTCCAGATGGACATCTTGGTAGCCAGTTCCGTAGGTGGAACCCAGTTTACCATCAGGTGGTTGCAGGGGGCGAAGCCGCAGCCTTGGAATATTTGGTTGATGATATAAAGCACGCCCATGATGACAATCATGACACCTACAAAGTCCGTTCCGCCCTCCTCGCCGGAGATAAGCGTGCTGAGTTTGTCGGAAAATCCGAAGATGAAATTAACCAACACGCACACGCTTAAACCTAATGTGAGATGCCAGCGGGCGTTGGTGCGGTCTCCGATGATGCCATTGATGAACTTTGAGATACCATAAATAATGCCTGCTATGGAGAGAATGGCTCCGAAACTGGTGTTGCTGATGCCATACTGCTCGTTTAACAGCGGTATTGCGAAAGAAAAATTCTTGCGCACGAAGTAGAACATGGCGTAACCTATCATGGAGCAGATGATGACACGCCATTGCCAATACTTGAAACTATGTTTCGTTTGCATTGTTTTTTTAGATTTT
>CAVEJA010000274.1:0-3115 GCA_963615745.1 Duodenibacillus sp. | reverse complement strand
AAGTGTTTTATAAGTGTTTGTTGTGTAGGCAAAATTACAAAAGTTTTATGAACGGCTATCCTATCTGTATAGATAATATTTCTTGGACAGCTTCTTGAAACTCTCCACATCCTTATACCAGTAATCCTTGATGTCTTTCCATTGGTGGTTTTCCGCAAAACGCAGACGAATTTGCTTGGAACCGCATACTTTGTCAAACATATTGAAGCGTTTCGGGTCTTGGACTTTGAATACGGCTTTGTCGGGATACATGGAGGCGGTTTCCTGCATGACGAGAAACTGGATGTCTGTGAGGCGGACTTTCCGGTAGTCTGTGATGTGTACCTGCACGCCCTGTACTTGCTCACCTTTCATTGTGGCATAGAAAGGCTTCAGATAGATGGGGTGGAAGATAACTCCGGGCAGATGCAGGGCGTTCATCCGCATTGCCAATGTGTCGGCATTTACCCAGGGCGCACCGAACATCTGGAATGGAATGGTGTATCCTACACCGATGTTCATGTAGGAGAACTCTCCCAATATGCCGCTTACGGGATAGCTGATGGCGGAAACGGGTTGGGGAATATGGGGGGAGGAGGGTATCCATTGCAAGCCTGTCTCCGCATAGGTCATCTTTCGCTTCCATCCTTTCATCTTGATGACAGTCAGTTTGCACTGTACGCCGTTACTCAACATCCGTTCTCCGTTGAGCATGAGTGCCAGTTCCCCGCAGGTAAGCCCGTAGATGTAGGGAATCTTGAACTGGCTGACGAAGGAAATACAGTCGTCTTCCGTAAGGCATCCTTCCACTTTCTTGCCTCCGAGAGGGTTGGGACGATCCAACACTACAAATTCTTTCCCGTTCTCTGCCGCGGTTTCCATGGCGAGACCCATACTGCTGATATAGGTGAATGAGCGGCTACCGATGTCCTGGATGTCGTAAACCAACACGTCAATGTCCTTCAGCATCTCGCTGGTTGCCTTGCGGGTCTTTCCGTAAAGGGAATATATGGGAAGTCCTGTCCTCGGATCGGTGTTGTCCTGTACGGAAGCTCCAGCGTATTGATTCCCTCTGACACCATGCTCCGGCCCGTATAAGGCGACCAGTTTCACGCCCGGGGCATCATACAGTATGTCTATTGTGGAGCGGAGATTCAGATCCACTCCGGTGGGGTTGGTAATCAGACCGACCCTCTTTCCTTGTAAAATCTTAAAGTTCTCGGATTTGAGAACCTCTATTCCGGTTTTCACAGGAGTGTTTGCGGCAAATGCAAACGCACTTGCGAGGATGCCGAGCAGCGCAGGCAGAAGTTGTATTCTTTTCATCTTGTAATTTGGATTGATAAATGAACGATAAGCATTGGGTTGCAAATGTAATTATAATAGTTGAAGTGGGAGAATCCGCACGGTATCTTTGTGAGAAGAAAAGGACAATAGTTGGCGGTATTCGGACTTTTCGGGGTTAATTTAATCAAAAAAAGAAAAATAATGATTCTGTGCGCTGATTTAAGACGGACAAAAAGGGAATGCCTAAATATTTAATTGTGTAATTTTGCACCTCTAAAATGGAGCTTCCGCTCTGTGAAACGCATGGATTTATGGGCGTTATGAAGTGAAATGAGATATGAAATCAAGAAGATAAAAAGAACAAAATAATGAGAATCGAATCAATGAAATTACTTTATTTTCGTAGAATGTTCCCTGTGTTCGCATTGACAGTGGGAATGGTGATGGTTAGTTCCTGCGGGAACAGTGGAGCAGGCCTGCCTCAGAACAATGAATTCCCCGTGGCTACAGTAACAGCCAGCAATGTGGAGTTGCAGAGTTCCTATCCTGCCGTGATAAAAGGCAAACAGGACATAGAGATACGCCCCAAAGTATCAGGCTTTATTACCAAACTTTGTGTGGACGAGGGTGCTTCCGTCCATGCGGGACAGGTGCTTTTCATGATAGATGACGTGCAGTATAAGTCCGCATATAACCAGGCGGAGGCCGCGTATGCTTCTGCCAAGTCTGCTCTGGCAACGGCGGAACTGACTTATAAGAACAAACAGCAGCTCTATAAGGAGAATATTATAGGAGAGTACGACCTGCAGACAGCTGCCAACAGTCTGGCTTCTGCCAAGGCGGCTTTGGCGCAGGCGAAGGCTTCTGTGGTTTCTGCGCGTGACAACCTCAGATATTGCAAGGTTACCAGTCCTGCCAACGGTGTGATAGGCACGATGCCTTATCGTGTAGGTAGTCTGGTAAGCTCATCTATCGCTACGCCTCTGACCACGGTTTCCAATATTTCTCAGATGTATGTGTACTTTTCCATGACGGAAAAGCAGTTGCTGGAGATGAGCCGTCAGGGAGGAGACATTGTGAAAGAGTTCCCGGAAGTGCAGCTGAAACTGGCGGATGGCAGTATGTATGCCCATCCAGGGAAGGTGGCTATTGTCAGTGGGGTCATTGACCAGGCTACCGCTTCCGTCAGCGTGCGTGCTGATTTTGCCAATCCCGACCGTTTGCTGAAGTCTGGCGGAACAGGGGCTGTTGTCATTCCGCTGACTAAGGAAAATGTTATCGTCATTCCGCAGAATGCCACTACGGAAGTGCAGAACAAGAAATTCGTGTATGTGCTGGGCAAAGACAACAAAGTGAAGTACACGGAGATTAAGGTAATGGCACAAAGTGACGGAAACAGCTATATCGTTACCGAAGGTATGAAAGTGGGCGACCGTTACGTGACCAAAGGATTGACGAAATTGGTTGATGGAATGGAGATAACCCCGGTAACAGAAGCGCAGTATAAGAAGAGCATAGAGGACGCTGAGAAACTCGGTGCCATACAAGGCGACTACAAAGAGATGAAAAAGGCTTTCAGTAAGAAGTGATTTTTTAAAGGAAGACGAAACATAAATTTGAAACAATGACTTTTACAAGATTTATAGAGCGTCCCGTTCTGTCTACCGTTATCTCTATTTTGATAGTGATACTTGGCTTTATCGGTTTGGTGACGCTTCCTGTTGAGCAATATCCGAACATTGCTCCTCCTACGGTAAATGTCTCCACCACATATTCGGGAGCGGATGCCAAGACGGTGGAGAACTCTGTCCTTGCTCCGTTGGAGGAGAGTATCAATGGTGTGGAGGGT
>CAVEJA010000273.1:0-19734 GCA_963615745.1 Duodenibacillus sp. | reverse complement strand
TACAAACAGCATGGAGACCCTGCCGGCTACCGTGCGGAAATCACTGAACATGAGGTACACGACCAGATAAATCAGAATACTGTTGATGAAAATCGTGTTGTATTTTCTGCATGAGACCAGCTTTTCGTAGAAAAGGAACACCATTCCCCCGGTAAAGACCCGCTCCAGATAACCTATGGAAAGCCGGAAGACACCGGCATCCATCTCCAGATAGGTCTGCATTTTCAGCTTCAGCGCGGGGCTGACGAAGCCTACGACAAACAGAATCAGGAGTTTTAATACGGGTATCTGGAAGAGATAGATGATGTTCGCTGCCAGAAATATCCCCAGAAAGACCCACTTGTTCAGCTTGCGGTGCAGGAAGAAATACATCGGGAAATAGATGATGGCGGACAAATGGAAAGTCAGTCCCAGCAGGCAAAGCAGGAAATAAGGAAGCGGACGGCGGTCGCGGATGAACTCCAGGGCATTGGCAAAGATCAGGATGGAAAAGATATTCCGCATCATATCCATGGTCATTCCGATACCTCCCATGCACAGAAAGACCACCAAAGCCAAGGGAACGTTCCTCGTATATTTCCCCAGGAAGCGGAACAACAGCAACGCATCCAGCAGACAACACACCAATATAAAGAACTGGTAGTTGTCATAGACAGCCTTGCACCCCGACATCAGCAGGGAGAAACCGGGTTCGAACCCCGCCTCCCCCGCCTTGAAGGACAGCACATCCGAGAAAGTGTATTTCAGATTCTTGAAGGTGGGATAATACACCACCCAGTCGTAAGAGACAAAACCCCGGAAGCCGAAGAAGAAAATGAAAATCAGGAAGCAGGAAAGGACGATACGCCTCTTGAGCCGCTCCTCTTCCGCCACATGAAACCACACAGCAAGCCCTGCATACACCAGCATCAGGAATATGTAGGGCAGGGCGTACTGCATTATTCCGCCGTTTTATGGTCTGTCAGACCGCTTTTCCGTCTCTGCGCCACCCAGTCGCGCAGGAAGAGAACCCATGCCGCATCACACAATGCGCCCAGCACCATAAAGACCAGCACCATCATGGAGCGGGGCATACTGGACGCTTTCAACGGAACGGAAGCCCGCTGGATAATGGTGAAGGCGGGAGTGCGTTCCTGAACACGCGCCTTGGCAGTCTCCACTTTCTGCACGGCTGACGCATAAGTGTTGTAATACAACTGCATCTCGTCCTCCAACCGCTCCTGTTTGGAGCGTACCGACTGCAGCATCGCATCCATATTGGCATCCGAGAAGGAGGCGTACTTGTGCATGGATTCCATATATTGCGTCTTCGCCTCCGCGCTTATCTTCTGCGCGTATTCCAGATCGTTGCGCGCTTTCTGCGTGCGGTAGCGGGTGATGTACTCCTGCAGGCGGTTCTGCAAGGTGTCCACCATGATGGCGGCGACCAGCGGGTCCTCGTCGGTCACAGAGATGGTAATCACATTCGTGCTTTTGTCAATCTGGCAGCCTATGTTCTTACGTATCACATTGCATATTCCGTCCTGGAATTTGGTCAGCTGGAAAGTATTGATCTTCCCGTTTCCTTTCTCCGGGGAGGAGAGGCTCTCTATCCATTCCATCAGTTTCACCTGCGGATATTTCCAAAACGGAATTTTGGAATCCTGGACGAGATGGTTGCAATAGGTCTTTTCCACCTGCGATTTCTGCAAACGGACAGGCACGTCGAACAAATCCACGACGAAATCCGTGGAGGCAAACAGGTCGGGATAGATTTCCGGATAGATGGCATCCACGGAGCTGTTGCCTTTTCCCAGCTCCACACCGACCATACCCGCCAGATCGCTGATGCTGGCGGACATTCCCATACCCGACATTTCGGGGGCGAGGATCACCACCGCCGTGTACCGCTTCGCCTGATTCAGCGCGTAGACAACGCCCAGCACGGCGAAAGCCACCACAAAAGCCAGCAGCAGTTTCCGCTCGCGCAGCACCGCCCGCACAACTCCTATCACATCTATCTCCTTTCCCGCAAAAAAGCGGTTCTTATGCTTCTCTTCCATTTTCCTAATATCTTGTTATGTAAAAGGCATCCAGCCGTCACAATGATAGTCCAGATGCTCCGTACGTTTTCCTATCTCCCGTGCGGGAACTCCTCCCACGATGGTATAGGGCGCCACATCGCCCGTCACCACCGCTCCGGCGCAGACTACCGCCCCCTTTCCTACGGTCAGCCCTTGCAGGATTGTCGCTCCCACGCCTATCCACACATAGTCCTCTATCCGTATCTCCTTGAACAGGACTGCGAAATGGGGCGAATTGACCTCGTGTCCTCCCGTGACCAGACTTACATGATGGGAAATGGAGACATTGTCCCCGATGACCAAGCCTCCCCGCGCGTCCAGAAGACAGCCCCGGTTGATGTGGCTGTGATTCCCTACGACCAGCGCATTAGGGCGCATGAAGTAATTGTCCTTCATGATAAACGAGCCTTCGCCTATCCTGACGCGCACCAACCGCAGCCAAAGTCTCCGCAGAGACCAGAACGGTATCGCCGGAAGGATGCTGTTCACCACGAACTCCTTGGCAAATTCCCTCAGCCATGAATATTTCTCAGGCGTTCCCCTCACTGTCTTTTCCCTTATTGAGACGGTTTCTACAAGTTCGCAATCGTGGCAATCATGGTCGCTATGGAAGCCGCTCCCGTTCCGATGCCTATCCATTCGCCCGCGGACATCTTTTCACGCAACGCCTTGGAAGGCACAACTATCTCACATCCGGGTGCGGGCTTCGCCCCCCGATCCACTCTCGCCACCTTTCCGTTCATATATATAATGAAGGCATGGCCTTTCCTCGCCTTGTTTCCGTAGCCTCCCGCCTGGTTCACATAGTAGGAGACCTTCTTTCCCGACTCATAGCTGACGGTATTGGGATACATCACGCTGCCGGAAATCTTCACGGTACTGGTATATTGGGGAACGACAATGCGGTCGCCCTCACGGAGAACCACGTCATCCTCTCCTCCCGGATGGGCGAGAGCCTTGTCCAGCTCGATACCTACATAATATGTGTTTCCCAGATCCAGCTGCTCCACGTTCAACGTGTCCTTCTCGTCCTTCTGCTGGCGAATCGTTTTCAGCAGACTTTCCATTCTCATTCTCTCCTCCTGGGTCATCAGCCGCTCCAGACGGGCACCCTTCACATAGGCTCTGTCGTTCACTCCGCCGGCATCACTGATAATGTCGCTCAGGCGGGTGTTCCGTCTGCCCAGCGTATAAGTGCCGGCAAACATGACCTCGCCCTCCACGGTAACATTCTGCTGGGTGAAATATCCGGGGCTTTTACGGACATACACCTCGTCATACGGCTTCAGTTTGAAGCCCGGCTCGCCGTCCAGCACGAAGCCGTCCTTCAGGGAAAAGGAGAAAGTCTGGGCAATCACCGAGTCGGAGGAGGTCGCCTTCTGGTTGATGATACGGCGCGACACATCCACCTTGACCGTGGAAGCGGTCTCTTTCAGCCCTCCCGCCTGGAGGATGAAGTCCTCTATGGTCTCTTCCGCCGCATACTGGTACACGCCGGGGTAATACACCTCTCCGTGTATGGTGATGGTCTGGTTCTCCCTTTGCTCCTGCCGGCTGGGGATGAAGGGGGGGGGGGGGGGGGGGGGGGGGGGGGGGGGGGGGGGGGGGGGGGGGGGGGGCCACATCCACGGGGATAACTTCCAGAGTGCGGTCTTTCCGCAGACGGTGTATGATGGCGTGGGCGGCGAAAGCATCCTCCCTAAGCCCGTCGGCAAACTCCAGCAGCGTGCGGACGCTGGTAATCTCCTTGCCTATCTCGTACATTCCCGGGCGGAATACAGCCCCCCTAAGCTCCACCATATTATTATAGCGCGGCAGCACGGAGTCCACGCTGACGGAGTCCTCGTCGCTCACCTTGAAGGAATTGAAATTGAACTCGCTGACATTGTACACGGAATACTCCCGTCCCGTCTTGCGCACCACGCGCACGCTCTTCGTGTAAGCGTCGCCGGCGAAACTGCCGCCATACGCCAGCAATGTCCCCAGGCTCTCGTCTTTCTTCATCTCATAGTACATCGGACGCTTCACTTTTCCCGTCAGGTTCACCAGACAGTCGTAAGGGCCGACCACAATCACATCGTTGTCCGCCAGGCGGACATTGCCTTTCAGCTTGCCGTTGAGGATATAGTCGTACACATCCACGGAACTGACCAGTTTTCCCTTGCGGTAAACCTTGATGTCACGCAGTGTTCCGATGTCGTTGATTCCCCCCGCCATGTACAGGGCATGGAAAACGGAGGCGAACGCGCTCAGCGTATAGGTGCCGGGGGTGTTCACCTCGCCCATCACATTGACGGAAATGGTGCGTGTCTGCCCTAAAGAGAGCTGTATCTTGGAGCCGGAATACCTCGTCCCGAGGTTCTGGCGCAGGCGGGCATTCGCCTGTGCCACGGTCAGTCCGCTGACAGAAACAAGCCCGTAACCCTCCACCAGCACATTGCCGTCGGGGCTGACGGTAGCCTCCACAGACTTCTGGGTGGCACCGTAGATGTCGATATACACGGCATCGCCCGGTCCCAAGACATAGTCCTTGGGGGTGGCGATGTTCATATTCGGCTCGAATGACAGGTTCTTGGTGTTGAAGATATCCCGTCCGAAGACCTTCCGCTTGTTCTTTTCCTGCGAATCGTCCATCGCCAGAGAGTCGGGAAGAATCGTCACCAGCTCCTTTTCCATGAGGTCGCTCCGGGTTTCCAGATCCATATTCTTATTGAGCTTGCCCTGATAATAGGGGGAAACCTCGTCCTTGGTCTTCCCGTTCGCCTTGCGGGTGCGGTCGTCCGTGCTCTTCGCATCCGCATCCCCGGCACTCGCCGCCGCGGTGGTGCGGCTGCTCTGGTTCTCGTACTTCTTCCTCACCCTGCGTATCTGCTGGATATCCACTCCCCTCTCCACCAGTTTCTTCACGATTTCGGTCTGGGAAGTTCCCTTCTGGTACTCTTTCACCACGTACTCCATCACCTGCTTGTCCGTCATGGAGGACTGGGCGAACACAGTTCCAAGAGGCAGCAAAAGGAAGAATGTCAGCAATATATTTCTTTTCATACTGTTCGTTTTTTTCTGATATACTATATTAAACTTGCCTTCACCGCTTTTTATTGTGTGCGGAGCGGAATTTATTTTACAAAAATAGGCATTCTCCGTGGAATGAAAGACCATCTCCGAACAATACGTTCCACAGATTTGGACACGCGCCTTTTGGCTACCTACACCGAACTTCGTAATTTTGCACTCAAATATCACGACATGGCAGAAGAATCCTCCCTCATAGAAAAACTTGACATGCTCCACTCCCGATTCTCGGAAGTGAGCACCCTTATAGCCGACCCGGAAGTCATCAGCGACCAGTCCAGATACGTGAAACTCACAAAGGAATACAAGGACTTGGAGAAACTCATGGACGTGCGCCGGAAATACACGGAGCTGCTGGGCAACTACCACGAGAGCAAGGACATCCTGCTCAACGAGAGCGACCCGGAACTCAAGGAGATGGCGCGCGGGGAGGTGGCGGAATGTGAGAAACGCATCCCCGCACTGGAGGAGGAGATAAAATTCCTGCTCGTTCCGAAAGACCCCGAAGACGACAAAAACGCCATCCTGGAAATCCGCGGAGGAACGGGGGGAGACGAGGCAGCCCTCTTCGCCGGCGACCTTTTCAGGATGTACAGCAAGTTCATCGAGGCAAAAGGGTGGAATCTGCAAGTGTCCAGCTACACCCCGGGGGCTGTGGGCGGCTACAAGGAGATTATCTGCTCCGTGTCCGGCGACGGGGTCTACGGGCTGTTGAAATACGAGAGCGGCGTACACCGTGTCCAGCGCGTCCCCGCCACGGAGACCCAGGGGAGGCTTCACACCTCCGCCGCCACCGTCGCCGTGCTGCCGGAGGCGGATCAGTTCGAGGTCTCCATCAACGAGGGGGAAATCAAATGGGACACTTTCCGCAGCTCCGGGGCGGGAGGACAGAACGTGAACAAGGTGGAGAGCGGCGTGCGCCTGCGCTACAACTGGAAGAACCCCAACACCGGCGAGACGGAGGAGATACTGATAGAGTGTACCGAGACCCGCGACCAGCCCAAGAACAAGGAGCGCGCGCTGGCGCGCCTGCGCACTTTCATCTACGACAAGGAGCATCAGAAATATGTGGACGACATCGCCAGCCGCCGCAAGTCGCTGGTCTCAACCGGCGACAGGAGCGCGAAGATACGCACATACAACTATCCGCAGGGGCGGGTCACCGACCACCGCATCAATTACACCATATATAATCTCCCCGCTTTCATGGACGGAGACATCCAGGACTGCATCGACCATCTGGTAGTGGCTGAGAACACCGAGCGGATGAAGGAGACGGAACTCTGAAACCCGCCTTTCCCCGCACCCCGATGAAAGCCCCCCGAAACAAAACCATCACCTTGTCCCCGCAGGAAAGGGAGCTTCTGGAAAAGGATCTGCTGCAAGCGGGAGAACTCCCTCCCGGCTCTCTCCCTCGGGATGCCATCATCTGGGGGGACATGACCGAGGCTCTGAAACGGCTGCCCGACCGTTTCGCCCATCTCATCATCCTGGACCCGCCCTACAATCTGACCAAACACTTCGGCAGCCACGCCTTCACAGCCATGACGGAGAGCAGCTATCTGCAGTATCTCGACAGCTGGCTTCCCCTTGTCTGCGAGAAGCTGGCGGACGACGGCTCGCTCTATCTCTGCGGCGACTGGAAATGCACCGCCCAGCTGCAGCAGAGCCTCAGCAAGAACCTCACCATCCTGAACCGCATCACATGGCAGCGGGAGAAAGGAAGAGGGGCGGCAAAAAACTGGAAGAACGGCATGGAGGACATCTGGTTCGCCGTGAGGAATCCCAAACAATACTATTTCAACGCCGAAGCCGTGAAACAAAAGCGCAGGGTGCTTGCCCCGTACCACCGGGACGGCGCGCCGAAGGACTGGGAGGAGACGGAAGAGGGACGGTTCAGGCTCACCTACCCCTCCAATTTCTGGGACGACATCAGCGTGCCCTTCTGGTCTATGGCGGAAAACACGGAGCATCCCACCCAGAAACCGGAGAAACTGATGGCGAAACTCATTCTGGCTTCGTCACGGGAGGGGGACATGGTCTTCGACCCTTTCCTCGGAAGCGGCACCTCCGCCGTAGCCGCACGGAAACTGGGACGGCATTTCTGCGGCATAGAACAGGAAAAGGAATACTGCCTCCTGGCGGCGAAAAGACTGCGGCTCGCCCTGTCCGACCCCTCCATCCAAGGCTACAGCGACGGGGTATTCTGGGAAAGGAACACCTCCGCACGGCAGGAAAAGAGACAGCCGCACGCCTCCTGATTTTTCCATCTCCGCGGGTTGCCGTTCGCAACTCCGCGTTTTACGACTTCCAAACCGCCCGTTTAACACTGTTAAACAGGGCTTTTTCGAGGCGAAAAACGCGGAGTTAGGAGAGCTAAACCGCATAACTACAAATCCTGTTTTGCGGAGATGTTAAAATCAGACAGGATTTTACACTTTTCCGTCCGCTAACGGCAAAATATACCGTTAGCGAAAAGAAACGGGCGGCACGGGCATCCGCCCCCCTCTCTTCCGCACGCCTGTTTTTTCAGGCTCGTACACAGCATTTTACCCCCCCCCAAAAAAAACGCTCAAATACGATGATTTTATTTTGTTTTCCGAAATTCTTTTGCCATATTTGCCGCATTGACATGGTAATTTACCAACTTTAAACAAAACATCCTTAGCCATGAGAAGCCAGTCCTTTCTTCTTTGCCTCCTCCTGCTCCCGCTTTGTCTGAGTTCCTGCTCGGACAAAGTGGACAAGGAAGACCTGTATGTGTTCAAGGCGATGACCATCAGAGACCTCGTGAACAGCAGGGAGGAACTCTCCATGTTCGCCAAGGCGATGGAAAGAAGCCACAACTCCACGAAGTCCGCCAGCACCGTGGCAACGCTGCTGGGGACTTACGGAAACTACGCCGCCTTCATTCCCACCAACGAGGCGATAAAGCTCTATCTGGATTCCGTCTACGGGACAACGGAATACTCCATCGACACCATGTCGGAAGCCATAGCCAACAGAATAGTACTCAACTGCGTGATGGACTTCGGAAAGGAAAAGGCATTCCGCATCGCCGACCTCTACGAAGGCTCGCTGACGGAAGGCACGCTCGACGACCACCATCTCGTCATCCGTTTCGGGAACTGGGGAGACGGAAGCATCGTGAGGATAAACGGAAAGGCAAGGATTGTACATGCGGACTTGGAGTGCATCAACGGCTACGCCCACATCGTGGACAGAGTCATCACGCCCGCACCCAACACGCTCCCGCAGCTCATCGCGGAGACAGGGAATCTCAGAATATTCTACCACCTGCTGGAGACCACCACATGGGCGGATTCCCTGCTGAAATACAGGGACAGGAACTACGTGCAGCCCGGAGAGAGCTATGCGAAATACCGCCTTTACGGTTACATGGCGTTCACCGAGACCGACGAGGTGTTCCACCGGGAATGGGGCGTGCCGCTTCCTGTCATCCACGACGAGACGGGAAGCGTGACCAACTGGGAGGAAATCATGGCAGCCGTACGGCAGAAATGCGCCGAGGCTTACCCGGAAGCCACGGGAAAAGACCCATGCGGGGAGGACAACGCGCTCAACCGGTTCGTGTCATACCACCTCATCCCTTTCAAAATGTCCTACGACAGGCTGACCATCAAGGAAAACATCCGGGGACACACAAGAGAGAAACTGTACGGAATAGCCCCGGTAAACACCTGATCCTACTTCCCGACCACGGGAAAGACCAAACGGCTGCTCAAAATCACGGAGACGGCAACGGACGGAGTAAGGCACATCAACAGGCACTCCTTCTACGACAACTCGTTCAACGGGGACTACCACGAGTGGGGATGCGACATAGAGGGCGTCACCCTGCGGAAAGACAACGGCGGATGGGAGAACTTCTGCGTGAACGGATGCTACTACCCCATAGACAACATCCTGGTCTACTCTCCGCAGGTGAGGGATGTCGTACTGAACGAGCGCATCAGATACAACATCACACAAAGCCAGCCGGAGGTCATCAACAGCAATCTGATAGATAAAGCGGGATCTTTTACAACGACATTTCTCACAGAGAATTTCTGCGACAACTTCATCGTTAATGACAAGGGCAACCTCTTATTGAGCGCATATCCCGGTGGATACAGCGATTACTCGTACTCCCCAAGAGGAATAACCACTTGGGCCCGGGATTACAGCTTCAAGCTCCTCCCCGTGCCCTTCTCCGGGAACTGGGAAGTGAGGCTCAGATATCCCTCGTCCGGGTATGACAACATCTACAGAGTCTACATCGGCACGAATCCCGCCAAGCCGGCAGAAAGAAAATACCTGGGAACATACCGTTTCTCCCAATGGCATAAGACCATGGAAGGGATTCCCGACAACGATCTCGGAAAAGACTCCACGCTGTGCCTTGAGAATGACAGAATGCTCCGCCTGCACAATGTCATGCAACTCCCCAACATTATAGGAGTTGTCGACCTTTCTTCCGAAAAAGGATGGAGCTCTTTCCGAGCTAAATATGCGACAACGTTCCGATGGATTGCCTACCGGGGGCATCTGTCCGCAGAAAAGGAATATTTCATCCGTTTCCAAGCCATCACAGAAGGGCGTTGCGCACATTCCCCCGCTGAGATAGAGCTTGTCCCGGAGAGCGTGTACGACAATCCCGACAAGGCGGAGGACATTTGGTAGGGACAGATGCCGCCACTCACGCGGTTATTTATTATATTTGCATCCGTATTTCCATTGACCGTCTATGGCTGTCATCATCAACGACCCCGTCCACGGATTCATAGAGATAGGCGGCGGCTTGCACGAAAGACTGGCAAGACACCCCTTTCTCTTCCGTCTCAGCCGCATCAAACAGCTGGGACCGTCCGACTATGTGTTCCCCGGAGGGAGACATACCCGCTTCGAACATTCCATCGGAGCGTACCATCTGGCGTGCAAAGCCATAGAGAGCCTGAAGGAAAAGGGACACCACATTGACCGGGAGGACGCGGAGGGAGTGGAAGCCGCCATGCTGCTGCACGACATAGGGCACGGGCCTTTCTCCCACGTGCTGGAAGGCACGCTGGTACACGGCATCAGCCACGAGGACATCACCCTGACGCTCATGCGAAAGCTGGACGAGGAACTCGGCGGACAGCTGGACAACGCCATCAGAATATTCACGAACCGACATCCCAAGCCCTTTCTCGGCGAGATGATACACAGCCAGCTGGACATGGACAGGATGGACTACCTGTGCCGGGACAGCTTCTTCACGGGAGTGAGGGAGGGAAACATCGGCGCCGCGCGCATCATCAAGATGCTGGATATAGCCGGCTCGCAGCTCGTTATCAACTGGAAAGGGATATACACCATCGAGAACTACCTCATGGCAAGACGGCTGATGTACTGGCAGGTCTATCTGCACAAAACCGTGGTGGCGGCAAAGGAGAGCATCACCATGGCGGTACGAAGGGCGCGGCAGCTCACGCTGCAGGGAAAAGAGGTGTTCGCCACACCGGCTCTGTCCTTTTTCCTGCACAACAAAGTGGACGGGGACTTCATCCGCTCCCACCCGGAATGGACAGATTTCTTCACCGCACTGGACGACAGCGACCTGGAATGTGCCCTCAAACAATGGCAGTACGACAGCGACAAGACCCTTTCCACACTCGCCGCAAACTACATCAACCGCCATCTCTACAAGGTCATCGAGCTGGAAAAGCCCCTGCCACCGGGACAGTTGCAGGAGATACGGGAGAGCATCGCCTCCCGGATGAACATCAGCAGGGAGGAAGCCGGGTATTTCGCCATAGAAAAGGAAGTACACCAGATGCTGTACTCCTCCCAGGACGACCACATCCTGGTGCTTCTGGCGGACGGACGGACTAAGGACATCGCCGGACTGTCGGAACTTCTGGGGACGGAAATGGTGGACAAAGTATGCAGCCGGTACTTCCTTTTCGTCCAACGAGACATGGAGGCGAGCCTCCCTCCGCTCTAAATTGTTGGGGACAATATCCCCTTATGTCAATATTTTTTACGACATTTGCAGAATAATTATTTCTATCTATTCCGAATTGAAGATGATTTTTACTGCAAAACAGATTGCCCAATATATCAACGGTACTGTCGAAGGAGACGAGAACACAGCCATCCACACCTTTTCCAAGATAGAGGAGGGCGTGCCGGGTGCCATCACTTTCCTCGCCAACGCCAAGTACGAGCACTATCTGTACACCACGGAAGCCAGTATCGTCCTCGTGAACGACGACTTCAAACCTTCCGGGAAGTACAACGCCACCCTTATCCGCGTGCCCAACGCCTATGAAAGCATCGCCAAACTGCTCACTTTGTACGAACAGAGCAAGAAGCAGCGCACGGGCGTTTCCCCGCAGGCGTACATCGCCCCTACCGCCACGGTGGGAGAGAACTGCTATATAGGGCCTTTCGTATGTATAGAGGATAATGTGACCATCGGCAACAACACAAAAATCCATGCCAACTGCGTCATCTGTGAGAACAGCCATGTGGGAGACGACTGCATAATCTACCCCAACGTGTCCGTCTACCACGACTGCAAAATCGGCAACAGGGCGATTCTCCATGCCGGGGTGGTCATCGGCGCGGACGGATTCGGCTTCGCCCCCACCCCCGACGGCTACGAGAAGATTCCCCAAATCGGCATTGTCACCATCGAGGACGATGTGGAAATCGGGGCGAATACCTGCATAGACCGCTCCACAATGGGGTCTACCATCATCCGAAAAGGGGTGAAACTGGACAACATGGTGCAGATAGGCCACAACGTGGTCATTGACGAGAACACCGTAATGAGCGCGCAATGCGGCGTGGCAGGCTCTACCAAGATAGGCAAATGGTGCATGTTCGGCGGCCAGGTAGGCATAGCGGGACACGCCACCATCGCAGACAAGACCCACAGCGGGGCAAAAGCGGGCATCGCAGGCAGCATCGTCAGGAGCGGAGAAACCGTGATCGGCGTTCCCGCCATCGATGCCAGGAAGTTCTCCCGCAGCAACGCCGTGTTCCGCAACCTCCCTGAAATGTACAAGGATCTGTACAATATGAAAAAGGAGCTGGAGGAACTCAAACAGCAAATCAAAAAGTAACCATATATAATTATGTCAAAACAGAGAACCCTAAAAGGCAGTTTTTCCCTCTTCGGAAAAGGACTGCACACAGGGGCACACGTCACTGCCACCTTCAATCCCGCAGCCGAGAACACAGGCTACCGCATCCAGCGAATCGATCTGGAGGGAGAACCTGTCATTGAAGCCATTGCCGAGAATGTTGTGGAGACAACCCGCAGTACCGTTTTAGGGAAAGGGGAAGTCACTTGCAGCACCGTGGAGCATGCGCTGGCGGCTCTTTACGGATTGGGCGTGGACAACTGCCTCATCCAAGTGAACGGCCCGGAGATGCCTATACTGGACGGCAGCGCGGAGATGTATGTAAAGAACATACAGAAAGTAGGTGTCGTAGAGCAGAACATCGACCGCGACTACTACATCATCAAGAAGAAAATAGAGATCCGCAACCCCGAGACAGGCGGCTCCATCGTCATTCTTCCCGACGAGCACTTCAGCCTGACCACCATGATTTCCTATGAATCCAAATGGTTCTCCAGCCAGTTCGCCACGCTGGAGAACATCTGCGACTTCGACAAGGAGATAGCGGGAGCACGCACTTTCGTGTTCGTGCGGGATGTAGAGCCGCTTTTAAGGGCGGGATACATCAAGGGAGGAGATCTGGACAACGCCATCGTCATCTACGAGAAGGAGATTCCGCAGAAGCAACTGGACGAGATGGCGGACTTCATCCAGATTCCACACCGGGACGCTACCCAGCTGGGCTTCCTCAACAACAAGCCCCTGGTATGGGAAAACGAGCCGGCGCGGCACAAACTGCTGGATATCATCGGCGATATGGCTCTTATAGGCCGCCCCATCAAGGGAAGAATCATCGCCACCAAGCCCGGACACTCCATCAACAACAAGTTTGCGCGCCTCATGCGCAAGGAAATACGCCAGCACGAGGTGCAAGCACCCATCTACGATCCCAGCGCAGCACCGCTGATGGACGTAAACAGAATACGCGAACTGCTGCCCCACCGTTATCCGATGCAGCTTGTGGACAAGGTTATCGAGATTGGCTCGGACTATATCGTGGGCGTGAAGAATGTCACCAGCAACGAGCCGTTCTTCCAAGGGCACTTTCCGCAGGAGCCGGTCATGCCGGGCGTTCTCCAGATAGAGGCGATGGCGCAATGCGGAGGGCTTCTCGTCCTCAACCAGCTGGAAGAACCCGAACGGTGGAGCACCTATTTCATGAAGATAGACGATGTGAAATTCCGTCAGAAAGTAGTACCAGGAGACACGCTTCTCTTCAAGGTAAAACTGTTAGGGCCGGTACGCCACGGCATCTCCTCCATGAAAGGATTCGTCTTTGTGGGCGAGAAAGTGGTCATGGAAGCCTCCTTCACCGCCCAAATCATTAAAAACAAATAACACGTTATGAGCAATATCAGTCCTTTAGCCTTTATCTCCCCCGAAGCCGTTATCGGCGAGAACTGCGAGATAGGCCCTTTCTGCTACATCGACAAGAACGTAGTCATTGGGGACAACAACCATTTGATGAACAGCGTCACCGTACTTTCCGGGGCGCGCATAGGCAAGGGGAACATCTTCTTCCCGGGAGCGGTCATCAGTGCCATCCCGCAAGACCTCAAGTTCAAGGGGGAAGAGACAACCGCCGAGATAGGAGACAACAATAAAATCCGCGAGAATGTCACCATCAACAGAGGCACTGCCGCCAAGAACAAGACGGTGGTGGGAAGCAACAACCTCCTGATGGAGGGGGTCCATGTAGCCCACGACGCCATTGTAGGCAACGGATGCATCATCGGCAACTCCACGAAGATTGCCGGGGAAGTGGTCATTGACGACTTCGCCATCATCAGCGCGAGCGTGCTCATCCACCAGTTCTGCCATATAGGAAGCTATGTGATGGTGGGCGGAGGAACCCGCACCAGCCAGGACATTCCGCCCTTTGTCACCGCCGCCCGCGAGCCGGTAGCCATGTGCGGTCTCAATCTGGTAGGACTGAGAAGGAGGGGTTTCTCCACCGAACAGATAGGTACGCTCCAGGAAGTCTACCGTATGATGTACGACAAGAGCATCATTCTGAACGACCGCCTCAAGCTCATAGAGAGCTCTTTCCCCGACGACCCCAATGTAAAATACATCGTGGAGTTCGTCCATGCGTCCATCTCCCCCAAAGGACGGGGCATCATCTATTAAACAAATCGGGAAGCCATGATATTCAAATTCTTAGTTGTTTGCGATGAAGTAGAGAACTTCAGACGGGAAATATCCATTGACGCAGATGCCACTTTTCTGGATTTGAACAACGCCATTCTGAAATCCTGCGACTATACTGACGACCAAATCACCAGTTTCTACATCTGCGACGAGAACTGGAAGCAGGGGGCGCAGATCCTCCGGGAGGAAATGGACGACACCTCCTCTTCCGACGAGGACACCTATATTATGGAGGACACCGTCCTCAGAGACATCATAGAGGACATCAACGACCATCTGGTGTTCGTCTTCGACCCTCTTTCCGAGCGGATGTTCTTCCTTAAAGTGACCGACATGGTGACAGGGAAGAACCTCAAACAGCCGGAATGTACGCTGTCAAAGGGGAAAGCCCCGCAGCAGATCATGGACTTCAGCGAGTCCCTCGCCAAGACGGACATGGACAATTCCGCCATCATGGACGACGACACCGACTTCTACGGAAGCGACGGATTCAACGATGACGAATTCGATGCGGAAGCCTACGAGATAGAGGACAACTGATTCCGCCCTCCGCCCCGCTCCTCTTCCCTGCGCGCAACAGCCATTCATGAAAGGGAAAACACTCATTGTACTGTTAGGACCCACAGGCATAGGAAAGACCGAGCTGTGTCTGACCTTGGCGCAACGCCTGAACGTGCCTGTGATAAACGCCGACTCACGCCAGATATACAAAGGCATGGACATCGGCACAGCTGCACCCACCCTCCTCCAGATGCGGCAGGCACACCATTATTTCGTCAGAGAACTGAATCCCGAACAATATTACAGCGCGGCGAAGTACGAGGCGGATGTGCTCGCACTCTTGGAGAAGCTGTTCCAACACAGCGATGTCGCCCTGATGTCCGGGGGGAGTATGCTGTACATTGACGCGGTCTGCCAGGGAATAGACGACATACCCACAGTGGACGAAGAGACGCGCAACCGAATCAAAACGAGGATGGAGACCGAGGGAATAGAGCCGCTGCGGGAAGAGCTGCGCCTCATAGACCCCGTAAGCTACGAAAGGACGGACTTGAAAAACCCCCGGCGCATCGTCCATGCGCTGGAGATATATTATTGTACGGGGAAGCCCTACTCCTCCTTTCTTCGGAAAGAGAAGAAACCGCGCCCTTTCCACATCCTGAAAATCGGACTGGAGCGCAGCCGGGAGGAACTGTTCGGGCGGATAAACCGCCGAGTGGACATGATGATGGAGCAGGGTCTTATGGAGGAGGCACGGAAACTCTATCCCCTAAGACATCTGAACGCCCTCCAGACAGTGGGTTACAGGGAGCTTTTCCAAGTCATCGAGGGCAACGCAAGCCTGGATTTCGCTACGGAGAAAATCAAACGCAACACCCGTGTCTATGCCAAAAAGCAGATCACATGGTTCAAGCGCGACCCCTCCATCCGCTGGTTCCACCCCTCCCAGACGGAGGAAATATGGGACGCCATCCGCCTATCCATAGAATCACGGACAAACCCCGAACCATTAAAATAATAGCTCCCGCCAGGAGCATATCCAATCCTAAATATGTAATTTTGGGACATCTTTTCCAAAGAATCCATTTCTTTCCATATAAAAGCACTGAACATGAAAATTCTAAATTCCGCCATACGCTATATCGGGCAGAAGCTGAAAGTTTTTCTCGCATGGTACAAGAGCCTGTACAAAGGCACACCGTGGTACAAGAAAGGGGCGGCGGCGGCAGCCTCCCTCATCGTTCTCATCTTCGTCTATGTCTTCGCCATCTATTTCAACCTCTTCTGGCTGTTCGGGAAATCCCCGTCCATCCATAAAATCATGCACCCCGAAATCAGCGAGGCTTCCGAAATCTATACGGAAGACAGCGTGCTGATAGGGAAATACTTCAGCGAGAACCGCTCTCCCGTCAAGTATGAGGAGGTGACACCCGTCTTCTACAAGACACTCATCGACACGGAGGACGAGCGTTTCTACAGCCATCACGGTGTGGATTTCCAGGGTGTCCTGGCGGCAATCAAGGACATGGCACGAGGCAACGGGCGCGGGGCTTCCACCATCACGCAGCAATTGGTGAAGAATATGTTCCGCATACGCACCCAATACTCCACGGGACTGCTGGGAAAGATTCCCGGAGTGAAGATTCTCATCATGAAAAGCAAAGAGTGGATCGACGCTGTAGGACTGGAACTCTTCTACAGCAAAAAGGAAATCCTCACCATGTATGTGAACACCGTGGACTTCGGCAGCAACACCTACGGCATCAAGACTGCGGCAAAGACCTATTTCAACACGACACCCGACAAACTGAAAGTGGAGGAGTGCGCCGTACTGGTGGGACTTCTCAAGGCGACGACCTATTACAACCCGAAACTGAACTACGAGAACAGCTTGAAAAGAAGGAACGTGGTGCTTTACAACCTCAAAAGCCACGGAGACCTCTCGCAGGAGGAGTACGACAGACTTTCCAAACAGCCTATCGAACTTAATTTCAAGGTGGAAAACGTATACGAAGGCAAAGCCCTGCATTTCCGGGACTACCTGGCAAAGTACATCAAGAACGAGTTGCATCTGGACGCGGACGTATATTCGGACGGATTAAAGATATATACCACCCTCAACTCCAAGATGCAGGACTATGCGGAAAAGGCGGTGGACAAGCAGATGCGCATCATCCAGCAGCGATTCAACAACCATTGGGGAAACACCGCCCCCTGGCAGGACGAGCATCACATAGAGATAGCCGGTTTCATTGAGGACATCGCCAAACGCCAGCCCGTGTACAAATATCTGGAAGCGAAGTACAACGGGAATACGGATTCCATCAACTACCACCTGAACAAACCGCACGAGGTAACCTTGTTCAGCTACGACGGCCCTGTAAAGAGGGAGATGAGCACCATGGACTCCATCCGCTACATGGTGAAATTCATGCACACGGGATTCGTCGTCATGGAACCCGACACACGCCACATCAAGGCATGGGTGGGCGATATAGACTTCGCCTCATGGAAATACGACAAAGTAACCGCCATGAGACAGCCCGGCTCCACCTTCAAACTCTTCGTCTACACCGCTGCCATGAACAGCGGAATGTCCCCTTGCGACAGGATGAGGGACGAGTACGTGGGAATGAAAGTGTTCGACAAGAGGAAAAACCAGGAGGTGCTGTGGGCACCGCACAATGCCAACGGCTTCTTTACGGGTGACTCCATGACACTGAGAGCCGCTTTCGCCCAGAGTGTGAACAGCATCGCCGTCAAACTGGGGCAGCAGACAGGCATCAGCAACATCATAGAGACGGCGCACCAGATGGGAATCAAGTCCCCGCTGGACGATGCGCCCTCATTGGCGTTGGGTTCTTCGGATGTAAACCTGCTGGAAATGGTCAATGGATACAGCACCGTCGTGGCTGACGGAAAGGAGCAAGAGCCGCAACTGGTATCGAGGATTGTGGACAGAGACGGGAAAATCCTGTACGACGCGAGGAACGCTCCCGCAGCGCAGCAGGCCATTCCCTACCGCAGCGCATTCTTCATGCAGGAACTGCTGAAAGCGGGAATGAGAGAGCCGGGCGGCACTTCCATGGCTATGTGGACCTTCGCACGGGAGTTCGACCGCACGACAGACTTCGGAGGAAAGACGGGAACCAGCAACAACCATTCCGATGCATGGTATATCGGCATCACGCCCGGGCTGGTAGGCGGAGCCTGGGTGGGCGGAGAGTACCGTTGCATCCACTTCCGCACCGGCGCATTGGGGCAGGGAAGCCGCACCGCACTGCCTATCTGGGGATTCTTCATACAGGATGTGCTGAGAGATCCGCAATTCAAGGACAAATACCAGAAGAGATTCAAGAAGCCGCTGGAGGAAATAGAGGGGTCTTGCTACAACTGCGACTTCTATCATCCGCGCGCCCAGGAGGACTCTTCCTCAATGGACTCCATAGAAATCTTCGTAGACGAGCATGGCGACACCATCACCCGCCACATCATCAAGCCCGCCGCAGCCAGCGAGGGAGAGGAGAACACCCCTGTTCCCGCAACGGAAAACATCTAACATTCCATGAAGCTGAAAGTAGGAAACCTCATCACGGTATTCATCCTTTCCGCCGTACTGTCCCTTTATGCGGAGGACGGGAGAAAGAGAACCCACCTTTCCCAACCCGCCCAGACAACATATTCCGCAGGAAAGAGGGAGCATCCTCTGCTTGCGGACACGAGGAAGTCGGGGGTAAAGGAGAAGATACTGCACCGGGAGGGCTACACGGTGTCATACAATGCAGACTCCAGGCAGCCCAACTATGTGGCGTGGACACTTACGGCTTGGAAACTGGAAGGAAAGAACAAGCGCAGGAACACTTTCTACGAAGACCCCGAGCTGTACGATTCCGAGAAAGCCTTTCTGCGGGACTACTATAACTCGGGGTTCGACAGAGGGCATATCTGTCCCGCCGCCGACAACAAATGGAGCAAAACAGCCATGATAGAATCCTTCTATCTGTCCAACATCTGCCCCCAGACGCACACGCTCAATACCGGAGACTGGCTGACACTGGAGGAAAAATGCAGGAAATGGGCAAGGAAAGAGGATCTGCACATCATCTCCGGCCCTCTCTTCAAGAACAAAAAACGCACGAAACTGAAGAAACGGGTGGACATTCCCACGCATTTCTTCAAGGCTATCGTCACGCTGTCCAAGGGAAAGGAGCGGGGAATCGCCTTTATCTACGCCAACGACCAGTCCAGCCAGCCCATGGAATACCATGTCTGCAGTATCGACGACATCGAGAAGCTGACCCGTTTCGACCTTTTCTCCTCCCTCCCCGCCAAGCTGCAAGACAAAATCGAGGCGCAGAAAGACCTCAAAAGCTGGAGATAGCGTCCCGGACTTTCCCTACCCGCCCCACACAAACCAGTCACCAGAACGACTGCCCTGGCTTGATCTCATGATACAATGCCAGCCCTTTTGCCGTCAATAAGTGATTCTTCAAAGGGAAAGCACATGAAGAGGAAGTTCAACACCATAGAGAAGAAGAACAAGTCCGCACAACTTCCCTGTGCGGCAACACATGGGAAAGAGAGGATTTCCCTTTCCTCATCCGCCCTCCGGCGGCTTCCATTTTGCCATCCCCCCGCTGTATTTAACATTCGTTTATCCCCGATTTAACAGTTCGGGGAAATAGCAGTCGTTTTTATGCGGTTTAGCACTCCTAACTCCGCGTTTTACGCCTCGAAAAAGCCCTGTTTAACACTCGTAACTCCGTGAGTTAGGA
>CAVEJA010000272.1:0-5534 GCA_963615745.1 Duodenibacillus sp. | reverse complement strand
AGTTGGTTAGAGCGTCAGATTGTGGTTCTGAATGTCGTGGGTTCGAGTCCCACCGGGCACCCTGGAAAGAGTTCCGATTTCTTTTTGAGAAATCGGAACTCTTCGTTTTCTGTGGTGGCAGGGGCTGAGGCGTGGCGTATGTTTTACAGCCTCTGGTTTTCCTTCTTCTCCAGAAATTCCGCGCAAAGTTTGTCCTGGAACAGCTGGGCGTCTGCCACGGGAACGTGTTTGTTCATGATGGAGAAGCAGAGAAGATGCCCCTGCCTGTCCTTGAAATAGCCGGAAAGGGTGCTGACACCGTTTTCTCTGGTGAGCGTTCCTGTCTTGGCAAGGATTCGTTTGTGGGTATGCGGATTCTGCATCCTGTAGATGAGCGTTCCGTCCACTCCGCTTTTGGGGAGGGTGCGCAGCAGGAGGTGGTATGTGTCCCTGTTCTGGCAGGCATAACGGAGCAGATCTACAAGGAGGGCGGGGGAGAGGGCGTTGTACACGCACATGCCGCATCCGTCGTGGAGGCGGTATGAGGTGCTGTCTCTTCCCAGTTCCTCATGGATGAAACGTTGCAGAAAGGCCATTCCGTAGTGTCGGAGAGAGTCACGGTGTCCGCTGTATTTCCCCAAGGCGTAAAGCAGACTTTCTGTTCTTTCGTTGGCACTGTTTTTCCACATGGTCATCAGCAGGTCTCTAATGGGTGTCCTGACAGCTCCGATGCAGTGCGAGCCTTTCGGGATTTCCGCCCATGTGATATTTTTCTCTGCGAAATCCACTCCATGGGTATGCAGGATGGACTTGATCTCCTGCTCTATCCGCTTCTTTCCTTGGAAGAAAAGACCGTATTTGTTTCTCTTCAAGTCTCCCGGAATCCAATGCTCCTCGTCGGAGGGCGTGTCCTCTACATCCAAATCCAGGATGATTTTTCCTGTGACGGAGCGGATGTCGCGAGTGCGGAGGTTCTGGAGAAGTGCGGACAACTCGGTGGTTGTGAGCATGGGGTCAAGTCCTCCGGAGATGACAATGTCGCCGTGCAGCGTTCCGTTTCCGATATTTCCGTGGGTGTACAGGCGGGTATGGAAGGGGAAGTGCGGGCCGAGCAATTTGATGGCGGTGATTCCCGTGAGCAGTTTCATGCAGGATGCGGGAGGCATGAGGGCGTCTTTGCGGTATTCATATACGGCTTTCTCCGCTGTGATGTCGTAGATATACAACGCCAGTCTCTCGTCCCAGTTTTTTCTCTGTATGTATGCGGAAACCCTCTGGCGCAGACTGTCGTCGATGGGGAGGTCGGTCTGTGCGTGTCTTAGTGCGGTTTCGCTGGTTTCGGCGGTGTCTTTGCATCCTGTCAGGAACGGCAGGAGGAGAAGAATGGGGAGAATACGGTGGAGGAAAAAGGGGCTTTTCATGAATGTGTTTCGGTTGTATGGAATACAAAATTACGATAAAATCATTACTTTTGTAGCACAATACAGAATGATGACAAACCGGATTTTCGGAAGGGAAAATCCTAAAACATTTTTAGAATATGAGGCGATTGAGATGGATAAGCGCGTTTTTCCTGTTGGGCAGCGTGTTTCTGGCGTTTTCCTGCGGGGACAATACAGAGGAAGAGTCCTCTACCGCTCCTACGGGTGATTTCACCATAACGGGCGAGATAGGCATACGTTATTATGATGCCGGGGGAAAAGACATGGTGAAATTCGGTGACGGAAGTACATGGCCCGTGATGGCAAGGACGGAGATTTCCGCGGATTCCATTCAGAAACTGCAAAAAGACTCTTCCTCGGTTACGGAAAAAACCATTCAGTATAGCGGGGGAAGAGATATGATTGTCAGGGATGACAATGACAGTACCTGTCTGTACGAGCCTAAACTGTGTGGTGACGGAGCGTCCTCCTGTGATACATATATCCATATCGGAGGCGAGGTGGACAAGATGACCACGGTTTACAGCTATCTCCTGATTGACGGGCGTTGGTATCCCCGCAAACAGAGCGTGACATACAACGGAACGCTGATATGGACACGTGATGTCAGGTATAGCGAGGTGGCGGTGACACGGGTGCATGGCACTACAACCGTGCGGATTGTCTCCCAGACAAAATAGTTCCTGTCAGAGGAAGCGGAACTTGGACTGCCGGTATCGGGACACCCGTTACAGGCGGTTGATTTCCTCTGTTCCGGCTCCCGTTCCTTTGTATTTGTTGCGTGAGGAGTTGAATTTGTACCGAAGCGTGAAGTTTATCCCGCGTGTGTTGTGTCTGGAAAATTGTCCCAGTTGTACCTTGGGCGTGTACAGCAAGACTTTGTATTGGTATTGCTGATACAGCAAGTCCGTACCTTTTATCTCTAAAGTCAGGGCATCGTGCAGGAGGGATTTGGTGACACCGATGTTCAATACGGTTGTGGATGTCCTCTGTTCCTGAGTCTGCCTGTTTCCCTGGCTCTGGAAGAAAAGCTGGGCATCCAGCATCCAACCTTTGTTGAAGGATAATGTGTTGTGGATTTGGGAGAATATCACCGGGTTGTCAAGTTTCACGTTTCCCCATTGTGTCTCCAGGGTCAGCCATTGCTTGTACATGCCTATGGTGAATTGGGGAGACCAGATTCCTATCTTGGGTGCGGCGCTGATGTATGCGCTCATGTTCTTCAGACTGTTCAGGTTCTTGTAATTGACAATGGTGATAGCCTCGTTCAAAGGATTGGTGCTGATCCAATAAATAATGGCGTTGTGGTTGTTCTTGTAGTTTGCGGAGAATTGTATGAATTTCCATACTCCGCTCACTTCTACGCAGTGATTGGTCTCGTGTTTCAGCAGCGGGTTTCCCGTTTGCATGGTGAAACGATTGGCATAGGTGATTTCATTGGTCAGCTGTCTGTATTGCGGACGATTCGTCTTGACCGTATAGCTGAGCTGCATCATGGTTTTGCCTATGTGTGTTCCCAGGGAAATACTGGGAAACAGGTTGCTGAAGTTCCTGCTCTGCTCGGGAATGTGTGTCCCCTGGTTGTAATAATCGAACAAAACCCTTTCGTAGCGCACTCCTGCCTTGATGTTGCCCAAGGGGAGGGCGTGCGTGTATTCTGCAAAAGGGCTGATGGTTTGTTCTTTCAGCTGGGTATAGGCGTTGGAGACGAGCGGAGTTCCTGTTATCTCATAGGTGTCATGCCGATTGGTACGGATATATTCCGCTCCGGCAGTGACCGTTCCACCCCATAGAGGCTGCCCTATGACCAGCTTTGATGCCACCATCCGATTCTTGTTCCGGCTGAGAGAACTTACAGTACGGGAAACGGACTCCTCGCTCTCTTCTAAGGAGAACTGTCTTTCTCCGTTGTGGGAGAAGTAAAGGTCGGTGTTGAAATCTATGGTTGTCTTTCCGAGGACACCATTATAATAGATATTGAGCTGGTGGGTAGGATTCTTGTTCTCTGATTTGAAAGAATTATGGGAAAGAATATGGTCGTACAGATTCCCGTTGGCGAGGACATGGTTCGTGTAAGCTCCGTCTCCAGAGCCATAGCCGTTGAAGCTGATGTCGTAACGCACCCCGAGGGAATGGTTGGGGGCCAAGTCATAACTGAATCCACCGGTGATTTTATGGTCTTCCGAACGGCTTCTGTAAGACATTCCTCCATCCAGGGACCATACGGTGTCGCTTTGTATGGCAACTGTATTGTCGGCGTACTGAGTACCCTTTCCATTATTATAAAAATAGCTCCCGAACAGGTTAATGCCGTTATGGTAGTATTTCAAGTTGATTTGTTGCGTAGTGTTGGAGTATTCGTCCAATATGTAGGTGGAGCGTGTGTCGAATCCGAATCCTTCTCCTTGGGCTTTCCTGGTCTTGATGCGGATGACCGCATTGACGGAAGCATCGTAGCTGGCTCCCGGATTCCGCAGGACTTCCACATATTTGATGTCGGAAGAATTCAGCTGTTTCAGCTCGTTAGTATCCTGAACTTTCCTCCCGTTGATGTAAATGAGGGGAGAGCCTTTCCCAAACACTTCATATCCGTCTTTTGTCTTGGTGACACTGGGCACGTGTTTCAGCACATCGTCAGCCGTACCCATCTTGCTGAGAACCGTTCCCTCCACATTGGTTTGCAAACCATCTGCGGTGATGCTGTACTGCTTCCTGTGTCCTTTGACGGTGACTTGCCCAAGGGCGGCGGTATTGGTCTGCAAAATGATGGTATTCATTTGCGCCTGGCAGGGAAGGAAACGGGTCTTATAGCCGATTGCGGAAATGCGCAGCAACCCGTTGCTCCCGCTTTGCTTCAGGGAAAAAACACCGTTGGTGTCGCTGGTTGTTCCCGCAATGAATGTGGAATCGGTCTTTGACAACAGCACAACATTCGCATAAGCGATAACGGAGCCTTTCCCGTCAGTGATTTTTCCTGTAATGTCTTGCGCGTTTGTGGGTAATACAAGTGCGATGTTCAGCAGGATAAAGGCTAAAAAGTGTGATTTCATATCAGCGTTAAGGTTAAAAACGCTGCAAAATTACGGAATAATGCCGTTTGAAATCACGAAGTCTGTGTGTTTTTTCGGGGGGGGGGTAAAATTAGGAAAGTTTAACAAAGGAGTGCCGATAGGCGGGAACGGAGATCGGTATGCTTATTCCTTCTGTATCAGTAAGCCTTTTAGTTTCTCCAAAAGTCCATGACAGGCATCTTCTATGAGGTCGAGCACTTGCTCAAAATGGTCTGCTCCGCCGTAATAGGGGTCGGGGATAATCTTTGTATTGGGATGGTTTTGCAGGAATTCCGCCAGATAATGAATCTTGTTCCGCTCCTCGGAAGTATGGGCATGGCGGGTGGTGTCCACATAGTTCTCCTCGTCCATGACGAGAATGAGGTCGAAACGCTCAATATCCCTGTGTCCCTGGAAATGGCGGGCTCTGTGAAGGAGGTCATATCCCCTCTGTGCCGCATGGGAACGCATGCGATGGTCGGGAAGCTCGCCCACGTGCCAGTCGCCAATGCCTGCGGAGTCGATATGGATTTTGTCGGAAAGTCCGGCTTTGTCTACCATGTCCTGCATGATGCCGTGGGCGGCAGGGGAGCGACAGATGTTTCCGAGACAGATGAAAAGGAGCGATATGGAGTTTTTCTTTGCGGGGGTATTCATAAGTGTTGTGGGGTGTAAGGGGGTGGTTTGTAAAGAATAACGGGGCTGATATTGTGGAATATTAGTCCCGTTATTTCTATGGGTGTCTTGTGATGGGGATGATGCCTGTCCTTACTTGGCAAATTCCATTACTTTGTCGTAGGCTTCCTCTATCTGGCTGACAACTTCGTTGGATGCCTCCAGCCCTGTGAATTTTGTAATGGTAGCTTCCAGTCCGTCTTTTTTGATGCCCTCCTGGATTTCTACGCTTTGCGGGTCTTCCGCATTGTTGAAACGGAGAGCCCCGGCTGCGGTAAGAAGAAGTCCGTCATAGGGGAGACCGAACCCTTTGGCTGTCATGATAGGCAGGATGATACGGTCGTTGGCAGCGAGTTTGCGCCCTGGCTCACGGCCTACACGGTTACAC
>CAVEJA010000271.1:1459-4039 GCA_963615745.1 Duodenibacillus sp. | reverse complement strand
ATGTCATCCTTTTCTTCTTTGCTCATCTCCTGGAATTTGCCAAGTTCCTCGCTTGTCTTGCGGGCGGTGTTTATCATCTCTTCGACCAAATCGTCCGCATCCACGACAGTTCCTTCACGGGATTTCATCTTTCCGTTGGGGAGTTCGACCATTCCATAGGAGAAATGAACCAGATCTTTTCCCCATTTGAATCCTAATTTGTCCAGCAATATGGAAAGTACTTTGAAGTGATAATCCTGCTCATTGCCGACAACATATATCATCTTGTCGATAGGGAAGTCCTGGAAACGCAGCTTGGCAGTACCGATATCCTGGGTCATATACACGGAGGTGCCGTCTTTGCGCAGCAGCAGTTTCTCGTCCAGTCCCTCTTTTTCCAGATTCGCCCATACTGAGCCATCCTCATGGCGGGTGAAAAGTCCTTGCTCAAGACCTTTCTCCACTTCTTCCTTTCCTACCAGATAGGTCTGGGATTCATAGTATATCTTGTCAAAAGATACGCCAAGGGCTTTGTAAGTCTCGTCAAAACCAGCATATACCCATGAATTCATCTTCTCCCAAAGCGAGCGAACCTCCTTATCGTTATTCTCCCACTTGACCAGCATGGCATGGGCTTCCTTGATGAGAGGTGCTTCCTGCTCTGCCTTGGCTTTTGCCTCTTCCTCTTTCATGCCGTGGGCGACATATTGTGCAGAGAGTTCCTTCACTTCCTCGCGATAGTGTTTGTCGAAAGCCACATAATAATCCCCGATAAGGTGGTCGCCTTTCTTGCCGGTGGATTCAGGAGTGGCGTTATTTCCCCATTTCAGCCATGCCAGCATACTCTTGCAGATATGGATGCCACGGTCATTGACAATGTTTGTCCGTACTACTTTATTCCCATTGGCAGCTACAATCTTGGAGATAGACCATCCCAATAGGTTGTTGCGCACATGTCCCAGATGGAGAGGCTTGTTGGTATTGGGCGAGGAGTACTCTATCATAACAAGGGGAGAGGTCTGTGTCGCCTCTTTTTTCCCATAGTTATTGTCAGAATGGATATTCTCCAACACCTTTATCCAGTAGGAGGAGGAGATGACAAGGTTCAGAAAACCCTTGACTACATTGAATTTTTCTACGGCACTCTCGTTTCGTATGAGCCATTCCCCTATTTCCTGGGCGGTTTCCTCAGGTTTTTTGTGGGAGAGACGGAGGTATGGAAATACCACAAGTGTGAAATTTCCCTCAAATTCAGGACGAGTTTTCTGTATTTGTACCTGTTGGGTCTTTATGTCTGCATCGTAAAGACTGGAAATACCCTTTACAATGGCTGAAGTAAGGATTTCTTCAATGTTCATATAAGGTAGTAAGTTGTGTGTTAAGGGAGAGGTAATGCTTGCCCTTTTGTCTTGTTAAGAGACTGCAAAGTTAAGAAAAGTCTCCGGGAATGTCTGCACAAACGCCTGAAAAACAAAAAAGAGACATGGAAATGCGGCAGCCAAGGAAAGAATATCCAACGTATGCCGTATACTGGCGGATTGGGTGTTCTCTTTTTGGCATTTCTATCTCGGTGGTTTAGTCGTTGTAACTCGGCGTTTTCGCAAGCCTAAACAGGCGTTTTATGACCCGTATCTCCGCGGTTTACATGTGTTAAACAGGCGAGTCAGGAGTCCTCTTTCCTTATGAGGTTAAAAGCGGGAAAAGAGATGAGGAGGGGATATGTTGTCGGGAGAGGGAAGAAGAGATGATATGATAATAAAGGATGCCTGAATTTCAGGCATCCTTTATTATAAACAGAGAAATGGGAATCCTCTATTTTACCTTGGAATCACAGTAAAAACAGCGTGCCACTCCATCTGTGGATTTGTAAAACAAGGGCATGACCTCCTCGTTATTGCAGATGCACTTGGGGTTGTGGCAGTGTAGTTTCATGTCAGAAATGACCTCCTTGTGTGTTTGTGGCATGGGATGGCTCTCGTCGTTTTTCCAGTCCAACAGACGGCACAGGAGAGCCATACGCACAATCTTGCCATTTCCGACTTGTCTGAAATAGGCTGCTCTGGGGTCTTGATCCACCTCTTTTAGAATCTCATTCACACGGGGAAGCGGATGGAGAACGGTCATTTCAGACTTGGCAAGTTTCATTTTGGCGGCATCCAACACAAAGCTGTCCTTCACCCGGTCATAATCGTCCTCGTCCAGAAACCGTTCTTTCTGTACACGGGTCATATAGAGGACATCCAATTCGGGTATGGCTTCCTCCAATGTGCTTACCTCCTTGTATTGTACTCCCAAACGCTCGCACACATCCTGTTTGATATAGTCGGGAAGGCGGAGAGTTTCGGGTGCTATCAGGATGACGCGTATGTGTTGATGGCGTGAGAGAGCCTTTATCAAGGAATGTACAGTTCTGCCAAAGCGCAGATCACCACAGAAACCTATGGTGATATTGTCAATATGTCCCAATTCGCGCTTGATGGTCAGCAGATCGGTAAGAGTTTGCGTCGGATGGCTGTGGGAGCCATCTCCAGCATTTATGATGGGAACTTGTGAAACCTGTGAGGCAATGAGAGGAGCTCCTTCTATGGGATGGCGCATGGC
>CAVEJA010000271.1:0-1411 GCA_963615745.1 Duodenibacillus sp. | reverse complement strand
ATGGCAATGATGTCCGCAAAGTTTCCAACTACCCGTACGGTGTCTTCAACGGTCTCTCCTTTGGAGACAGAGGAGTTTTTTGCATCGGAAAAGCCCAGCACATTTCCTCCCAGTTCCATCATGGCGGCGGTAAAACTGAGGCGTGTCCGGGTGGAAGGTTCGTAGAAAAGGGTTGCCAGTTTGCGCCCTTTCATGCGTTCCGCATATTTGTCATGGTGTGCGATGATGTCCTCGGCTAATGCGATAATGTCATTGGTCTCCTCATAGGTGAGGTCTGTGGGGTCGATGAGATGCTTCATGGCGCATTTATTTTATCCAACTCTCATCGGAGGGATTGTTTCTAAAGGCAATGATTCGCTCTTTCCATTCGGGAGCGATGTATTTCTCTTCCACAGCAGCTTCCACAAGGGTATCAAGGTTGGACAGAGAGTAATTGACAGTATGGGCATCTGCTATACGTTCAAGCCCTTTCTTCATGCCGTAGGTGAAGATGCTGACAATTCCCAACACTTCTGCGCCTGCTTCGCGCAGTGCGTCCACCACCTCAATGCAGCTTCCTCCAGTAGAAATCAGGTCTTCGATGACAACGACTTTCGTTCCTTTCTCCATTTTTCCTTCAATACGGTTTGTGCGACCGTGATCCTTGGCACTGCTTCGCACATAGCCCATGGGCATATCCAACAAAGTTGCTGCGATGGCGGCATGGGCAATTCCAGCGGTGGAAGTTCCCATGAGCATTTCCGCCTCAGGAAAATGTTCGCTGACCAAAGCCGCAAGTCCTTCCTCTATATGGTTGCGTACTTCGGGTGCAGACAAAGTAAGTCTGTTGTCACAATAAATAGGGCTTTTTATACCGCTCGCCCATGTAAAAGGTTGTTCGGGGCGCAGGAAAACCGCTCCTATCGAGAGCAGATCTTTAGCTATTTCCTTTTCTGTCATAATAGAAAGATATAAAGTGGTTAGATTATTCTCCGACAAATTCCTTCAGGCATCGCTCATAAGCGGAGACAGGATCTTCTGCCGCAGTAATGGGGCGGCCGACAACGATGTAGTCTGAACCAATCTCACGGGCTTTTGCCGGGGTGGTTATGCGTGACTGATCGTCCTTTTTCGAATCTGCGAAACGGATGCCGGGTGTTACCGCCACGAATTCTTTCCCACAGGATTTTTTCACAATCGCAGCCTCCAATGGAGAGCATACAACACCATCCAGTCCTGCTTTCTTGGTGTTTTCCGCATATTTGGCAACGGTGTCCTGAATAGAAGAATGGATAAGAAGCTGCTCCTGCATGCTCTGCTCGCTGGTACTAGTGAGTTGGGTGACAGCGATGAGCAGAGGGCGTGTTCCGTCTTCGCGAATCAGACCCTCTCTGGCAGCGGTCATCATCTCAATAGTTCCTGCCGCATGTAC
>CAVEJA010000270.1:0-8670 GCA_963615745.1 Duodenibacillus sp. | reverse complement strand
ATAGGAAATGCCAACATAGATGCGGACATTACCGAGGATTATGTACAGAATTCTATGGAGAATCTTCTTGAGATTCACCAGAATCCTATTGAAATCAACGAGATAAGTCGCGAGCAACTGCTTATGTTGCCTTTCCTGAGTACCCAGCAGGCGGACAGCATCCTGAGCTATATCCATCGTTACGGGCCTATTCTGTCCTTGCAGGAGCTGCAGTTCGTTCCCCGCATAAACAGGAAGATACGGGACTATCTTTCGCTTTTCGTTTTTTGCAGGGAGAAGACAGGGCAGTTGCCTGCCGTTCAACCCAAATACAGACAAAACCTTCACCATACCGTTATAGCCAATTCAAGCATCCCTTTGTACGAAAGGGATGGTTTCAAGCACTATACGGCGGAACAGTTGTCCCAATCGCCTAATAAGAATTACAAGGGATTGCCTTTCTCCGCCAGTCTCAGATACCGGGGAAAATGGAAAGACAAGATGGAGTGGGGGATGACTGTACAGAACGATGAGGGAGAGCCATACGGCTCGTATGGGAATCATTTCTTCGACTATCAGAGTTTTTATCTCTCCGGGAAGGGGAAAGGATTGTTGCAAAAATGGGTGGTAGGGGATTACAAACTCAGAATAGGGATGGGACTGACCATGGGGTACGGATTCCTGAACAGTCCTTTCAATCTGATTCCATTCTCGAACAATACCACCCAGCGGATTGTCTGCCACTCCTCAACCGAGGAAATCCGTTTCCTGCGAGGCGGTGTCGCCACTTTCGGTAACAGGAATATCAGGATGACACTCTTCGGTTCCTACCGTTCTCTGGATGCCACGATCAAGGAGAATCTCGTAAGTACGTTGCTTACATCCGGTCTTCACCGTACAAAATCGGAGCTTGACAGGAAAGGGAATCTTCATTCCTTGACGGCAGGCGGCACGCTCGACTGGAATCTCCGCCAGTTCTCACTGGGCGCATCCGTCGTTCAAACCCGGTATGACAAGGCTTTTACACCTGGCAATGCCCTATATAGGAAATACTATATGGAAGGGAAGAGCTTCGGAAACTACGGCATCCACTATCAGTACAACAACAGCAATATGTGTGTAAACGGAGAGGGGAGCATCGATCAGAAAGGAGGATGGGCGGCTGTTACCAAATTCAACTTCTCTCCCCGGTATGGTCTGCACTATGTATTCCTCCACCGTTACTATGACAAAGCGTATAATGCGCCCCATGCTTTCGCCTATTCCTCGGGAGGGCATGTCAGGAATGAGCATGGCGTATGCGGCTGCATAGACTGGACGATAAAGGACAAATGGAATCTGAAAAGCTACATAGATTTTGCCCGCCACCAGTTTGCCACCTACAAGGCATCCCAACCCTCGCACAGAACATTGTTTCTGGGACAGATAAGTTACCAGTTGTCTAATGACATGTCGTTTTCCTTGCGCTATAAATTCCGGGAAAGCCAGGAAGACAACAGCAAACATACCGCCCTTGTTTCCGTGTATAAGAACAGCTGGCAGCTGCAAAGCCACTACACGCTGGGGGTGGTGAAAAATGTTACCTCGCTGGATTTCATCTACCGTCTTCCTGCCCAGGGAAATCCCGAATGGGGGAGGATGCTTTCCCACAGAGCCTCCGTGAAGATAAAACGCTTTGGGTTTTATGCCGTTGGCGCATGGTTTCATACCCCGAACTATTATACCTCCTTGTATCTGTATGAGAACAGTCCCACCTATTCCTTCTCCTATCCTTTGTGTTATTACCACGGATTGCGTGGAATGGTGATGGTTTCAGGGGACATTTGCCGACGGTTCAATATCACATTCAAGTATGGCATTACCTATTATTCCAACAAAAAATACATCTCCTCTGCGCAACAACGCATACCATATCCCTATAAAAACGACTTGTATCTGCAATTTATATGGAAATACTAAGCGAATCCTTTCTTTTGGACGGAACTTATTTGTATAGTTATTCCAAAATCACTAATTTCGCAAAGTAATGAACCATATCGTTATATCGTCTTATTATGGCAACAGTTCTTTATCCATCCCCTATTTTCGGTCCTATACATAGCCGTCGGTTAGGTATTTCTCTTGGAGTTAATCTGATGCCGGAAGATGGAAAATTATGCACATTCGACTGCATATACTGCGAATGTGGGTATAACAGTCAGCACAAGGCACACAGCAAACGCCCCAGCCGTGAGGAAGTGGCTGAAAGATTGGAAGAGACATTGCGGGATATGGTCAAAGAGGGGAAGACGCCGGATGTGATTACCTTCGCAGGAAATGGCGAGCCGACCACCCATCCCCAGTTTTTGGAAATCATCAAAGACACTGTCCGTTTGCGGGATGCCTATTGCCCGGACAGCAAAATCAGTGTTCTTTCCAACGCAACCATGATTCATCGGAAGAACGTTCATGACGCATTGCTCCTGGTGGATAACAACATACTCAAGTTTGACACCGTGAATATAGACTATATCAAACTTGTCAATAGACCTCTTCTGTGGTACGATGTGAACACTCAGATTAAGTATATGGTGCGTTTCAACGGGCATTGCATCATCCAGACGATGTTCATGAAAGGCGAAATAGATGGGATAAGTGTGGACAATACAGGGCAAGAATACGTGAAACCCTGGCTGGAAATGCTGAAAATCGTAGAACCGTCACAGGTGATGGTCTATACCATTGACCGGGAAACGCCTGAAAAGGGGCTGTGCAAAGCCACGAAAGAGGAGCTGGACGACATTGTAAAACAAGTAGAACAACTTGGTATTCATGCCACCGCATCCTATTAAGCCCTTATTTCCTATACGCAGTCTTGCCTTTCTTTTAGTATGTTTGCCTTTATGGACTGTTCTTTCCGTAAAGAGCCATGCGCAGATAAACCATGACCTGCTTTTGGGAGACACTTCTATTATTGCCTATCCTAAGTCTTATTCCTCCTCTCTGCGCAAATTGCTGTTGCCGGTAACTGTGGGCAGTTGGATTCTCCGCAGTGAAGACCGCAATTATAGCCGCCGATTGGGAGAAAACCGTCTGACGAGCCATAGATATTGGTATGACGCGCCTCTTGCCGCCCTGCCTTTGGCTTCTCTGTACACCTTGAAGCTGGCGGGAGTTCCCAGTAAAAGCGAATGGAAACGCACATTGGTGGGGAACGCTTCCGGGTTTACAGTGGCTGTGGGCATATCCCAGATTCTCAAAAGCAGTGTCAGGTCTGTCCGTCCCGATGGTACAGCCAAAAATTCCTTCCCTTCCGACCATGCTCTTCTCGCTTTTGCCTCAGCTGCCATGCTGGACGAGGAGTACGGACACCTCTCCCCGTGGATTTCCGTAGGAGGATATACCGTTGCCACGGCAAGCGCGTTTACACGGGTAAACAACAACAGGCACTGGATAGGCGATGTCCTCAACGCCTATACCCTTGGAACGGCTGCTGCAAGAATGGGCTATCTTGTGGCTGATATAATGCAGCAGGGAAGTGGCATCTGCCTTAAAGAAGCTCCATTCCTCATACAAATACATAAGGAAAAGCCATCCTACTTGGGTACATACTCCTCCGCCATTGTATCTTTGGGACATTCCTCCCTCCGGAACACGGATTTATACTTCAAGACAGGCTATGGAGCTGGCGTAGAAGGGGCTTGGTTCTGGAACGCCCGCCTTGGAATAGGAGGAAAAGCGGGTGTCAGCTATTTCCTTCCTAAGATAAACGATGCTCCGCAGAATTTTTCCGTAGACTATATGGATTATGAGGTGGGATTATATTACAACATTCCGCTCAAGAACCGTTGGAATATCGGATTCCATGTCCTCGAAGGCTATCATCAGATTATCAGGGGAGAGAGCCATATACGGCAAAAGGGAATAGATATAAGCCGTCTGCACAATGGTACGATAGGCTTTAGCCTGGATTACAGAGCCAAGAAACATCTGTCGTCCCGGCTGTTTTGTGATTATAGTTGTTTTTACAACGACTTCCATTTGCAGAAACTTTCAATAGGCATCACTACGTGTTATCGGATATAAAGTGCTAATTTTGCGCCAGAAAACACCGTAGAGATGATTAAGGATAGTTGGAAAGCCAAAGGGTATGTGGACGAACCCATACCGGAAAACACCGATTTGGTGGCTGCTGTCAAAGACTTGTGCAAGAAGAAAAACGCTGTTATTCTCTCGCACTACTACACGGACAAGCCTCTTCAGGACATCGCTGACTTTGTAGGCGACAGCCTTGCGCTTGCCCGAAAGGCGGAGAAGACAACTGCCGACATCATCGTGATGGTGGGTGTTCACTTCATGGGAGAGACCAACAAAATACTTTGTCCCAATAAAAAGGTGCTGATACCGGATCTCAATGCCTCATGTTCTCTGGCGGAAAGCTGCCCGGCAGACCGATTCGCCCAGTTCAAGAAAGCCCACCCGGACCACAAAGTCATCTCTTATGTCAATACTACCGCTGCCGTAAAGGCACTGACAGACATTGTTGTTACCTCCGCCAATGCGTGCGAGATAGTGGAAAGTATGCCCGCTGATGAGAAAATCATCTTCGGACCCGACCGCAACCTGGGAGCTTATATCAATGCCAAGACGGGAAGAAACATGCTGTTGTGGGACGGGGCATGCCTTGTCCATGAGCGTTTCTCCGTAGAGAAAATCATTGAATTGAAGAAGCAGTATCCCCATGCCAAGGTTTTGGCACACCCCGAATGTAAGAGCCCGGTTCTGAAACTGGCGGATGTGATTGGCTCTACGGCGGCGTTGCTGCGATATACCACACAGAGCGATGCCCAAGAGTTCATTGTGGCGACGGAAAGCGGTATTTTGTTTGAGATGGAAAAGGCTTCCCCGGACAAAACCTTTATCCCAGTACCCCCGGAATCCTCAGAGAGCGTTGGCTGTCATTGCAACGAGTGTGCCTATATGCGGCTTAACACGCTTGAAAAGCTCTACAACTGTTTGAAATACGAGTGGCCGGAGATTACGCTGGACAGCCGGACAATACAGGATGCGGTAAAGCCCATCAATGCCATGCTTGATATTTCCAACAAACTGGGGTTATAGCTGCTGTGACAGTCTGTTTTTGAGGTCTTGTCAGTGCGCTTCCAGCCAGTTCTTCCCCCATCCGCACTCTGCGACAAGCGGAACGCTTAACTGGCAGGCGTGCGCCATCTCGTATTCTACGATGCTTTGCACCTTTTCTTTCTCCTCTTCAGGCACGCTGAAGTTCAGTTCGTCATGTACCTGGAGAATCATTTTGGAGCGGATTTGCTCTTCCTTGAAACGCCGGGCAATGCGTATCATGGCTACTTTGATAATATCGGCTGCGCTTCCCTGTATGGGAGCGTTCACGGCATTGCGTTCTGCGAACTTGCGGACAACGGCATTGCGGGAGTTGATGTCGGGGAGGTATCTTCTGCGGTGGAAGATGGTCTCCACATATCCCTGTTCCTGTGCTGTCTTGGTGATGTTTTCTATGTAGGCTTTGATGTTGTGGAAAGTCTCAAAATAGCTGTCTATAAGTTCTTTTGCCTCGTTCCGGCTGATGCCGATGCGCTGTGACAGTCCGAAAGTGGTGATTCCGTAGACAATGCCGAAGTTGGCGGTCTTTGCTTTTCTCCTTTCCTGGGCGGTGATTTCCCCTATCGGCTTGTGGTATATCTTGGCTGCGGTGGCGGCATGGATGTCGTAACCCTCCTGAAAGGCGTGAATCATCTGCTCGTCCTGGCTCAGATGGGCGAGGATGCGCAGCTCTATCTGGGAGTAGTCAGCGGAGAAAAACTCGCATCCCGGCTCGGGGATGAAGGCTTTTCTGATTTCTTTCCCGTCCTCACCCCGCACGGGAATATTCTGGAGATTGGGATCGCTTGAGCTAAGTCTCCCTGTGGCTGTTATGGCTTGGTTGAACGAGGTGTGTATATGCCCTGTTTTGGGATGGACAAGGGCAGGGAGGGCATCCACGTATGTGCTGAGCAGTTTCTTCATCCCTCTGTAATTGAGGATCGGGGCGATAATGGGACTTTTGAACCGCAGCGATTCCAGTACCGCTTCCGAGGTTTCGTATTGCCCGGATTTGGTTCGCTTGGCTTTTTCATCTAATTTGAGCACGTCAAACAGTATCTCGCCCACTTGCCGAGGGGAGGAAATGTTGAATTTGCGCTGGCTGAGACTGTATATCTGGCTTTCGTAGTCCTTTAGTTTCTCTGTGAAGAGGGTGGAGATTTCCTTGAGGACTTGTGTGTCTATGAGCACGCCGTTTTCCTCCATTCCGGCAAGCACGGAGGTCAGCGGCATTTCTATATCCTGGAACAGGTGCAACTCGTTGTTTTTCACCATTTCTTTCTCCAGCAAATCCTTCAGCCGGAAGCAGAAGACGGCTTGTTGGGAGGTATATGCCGCCCTGGTGCTTTCATCCACAAGCTCCATGTTGCGGTTGGTCTTCTCCTTTCCGCTGAACAGATGCTCAATGCTGATGGGAGTGGCGTGAAGATATGTCTCCGCCAAATAGGGGAGTTGGTGCTTCTGTTCGGGCTGTATCACATAGTGCGCCAGCATGACATCGAAAAGTCCGCCCTTCAGTTCAATGCCGTATTGCCGGAGGACGATGATGCTGTACTTGATGTTGAATCCTATTTTGGTGATTTCCGGGTTTTCAAAGAAGGATTTGAATTTTTGCAAGCTCTTCCGGTTTTCCTCGCATGAGGAGGGGAGAGGGAAATAAAAGCTGTCGTTTTTCTCTGTGGCGAACGCCATCCCCACGATTTTGGCGTTTAGTGCGGTCTGCGATGTGGTCGCCAGCGTAAAACTCACGATTTTTCTGACAGAAATTTCCTGCAAAAAATCAGTTGTCTTCCCCTCTGTGTCAGCTATATAATTGTCTGCGTCCCCCTCTGTTAAGCCGCTGAGATTCTCTTCTTTTGGACTTTCCGTGTAGTCGGAGGGAATTTCACCAAACAAATCGAGTTGAAGCGACTGCTTGGGGGCTGGGTTGTCTGTGTCGTCACACAGTTTTTTGAGGAGGGAACGGAACTCCAGCTCTTCGAAGATTTTCCTCAAAGCGTCTTTGTTGATTTCCTTTCTCAAGACCTCTTCTTCGTCCAGCTCGATGGGGACATCCTTTTTGATGGTCACCAGGAATTTCGAGAAAAGTACCTTTTCCTTGTTTTCGATGAGTTTTTCCTGGAGTTTGCCTTTGATTTCCTGCGTGTGTTCGTAGATTCCTTCTATGGAGCCGTACTGGTTGATGAGGGAGACGGCGGTCTTTTGCCCCACGCCTGGGCAGCCGGGAACGTTGTCGCTCGCATCGCCCATCAGCCCGAGCATGTCAATTACCTGCCGGGGATGGGACAGGTTGTATTTGGCGTTCACTTCCGCCGGACCCAGTTCTTCTGCCTGGTTCTTCCCGTGCGAGGGGTGGAGAATGTGGATATGGTCTGTTACAAGCTGGCAGTAGTCTTTGTCGGGAGTGACCATATAGACATCGAATCCTTGCTTTTCCGCTTCTGCCGACAGCGTTCCTATCACATCATCGGCTTCGTAGCCGTTCTTCTCAAAGATAGTGATGTTGAACGCTTTGATGATTTCCTTGATGATAGGGACGGATTCCTGTATGTTTTCCGGGGTTTTGTCCCGTTGTGCCTTGTACTCCGGGTATGCCTCATGGCGGAAAGTGGGTCCCTGGGGGTCGAAAGCTATACCTATGTGTGTGGGTTTTTCTTTTTCGATAATTTCCCTGAGCGTGTTCACAAAGCCGAACACGGTAGAGGTATTGAAGCCTTTGGAATTGGTTCGCGGAGAGCGCATCATGGCGTAAAAAGCACGGTAAATAAGCGCGTAAGCGTCAAGAAGAACAAGTTTTTTCATAACTGATGGAATCCTTTGCTTTGTAAAATTAAGTAATTTATATGAAGTGAAAAGTGATAATTTAGTATTTTTGCGCTGAAATTGGAGCGTAGTGGATTCTTTGTCGTTCATAAGAAAGAGTATCGAAGCGGAATTGGAGTTGTTCGGTCGGATTTTTGACGAGACTCTGGACGGTACTAATTCTTATCTTTCCCAGATTTTTTCCTCTGTAAAGAAGAAAGGAAAGCTGATGCGCCCCATGCTTCTGCTTCTTGTAGCGAAGGAATTTGGCGAGGTCACCCGCTCTTCCTATCTTTCCGCTGTCACGTTGGAGATGCTGCATACCGCCAGTCTGATACATGATGATGTGGTGGATGAGAGTGACGAGCGCAGGGGAGCCAAGTCCATCAATGCGGAATACGGCAACCAGGTGGCTGTTCTGGCAGGTGATTATCTGCTTTCTACGGCTCTTATCAAAGCCTGTGAGACGGACAATCTTGCCATTGTTACCCGTATTGCCGATCTGGGAAGACAACTCTCCAGAGGCGAGATATTGCAGCTGAAAAACGCTTCTTCGGACGATATTTCCGAGGATGCCTACTTCGATGCCATCAAACTGAAAACAGCGGCTCTGTTCGCCATGTGTGCCGAACTGGGGGCTTTGTCTGTGCATGCTGCGGAGAGGGAAGTGCTGGAAATGCGGAGATTGGGCGAGTTGATAGGCATCTGTTTCCAGATAAGGGACGATATATTCGATTATTATAACGAAGACATAGGCAAACCTACGGGCAACGACTTGCGTGAGGGCAAGCT
>CAVEJA010000269.1:0-2017 GCA_963615745.1 Duodenibacillus sp. | reverse complement strand
CCTCGGCTTCGATATGGACGGGATAAAGGATTTGTTCACAAGGGGAAGAAGATAAAACGGAACTGGTATGTCTTGTAATATAAGAGTGGGCATGGGGTATGATGTCCATAGGCTTGTTCCTGGCAGGGACTTGTGGCTTGGAGGAATAAAGATAGACTCTCCCGTAGGCTTGCTGGGGCATAGCGATGCCGATGTTGTGATCCATGCGATATGTGATGCCGTGCTCGGGGCGGCGAATTGCAGGGATATAGGTTATCATTTCCCCGATACCGACCCGAAATACAAGGGGGCGGACAGCAAGACGCTCCTTTCCGAGGTGGTCAGGATTGTCAGGGAGAAAGGATATAAGGTAGGGAATGTGGATGTGACCATCTGTGCGGAGAAACCGAAACTGAACCCCCACGTAGAGGCGATGCGGGCTTGCCTTGCTCCGTTGATGGATATCGCCCCGGATGATGTCTCCATCAAGGCGACCACAACAGAGCGTTTGGGATTCACCGGCCGAATGGAGGGTATTTCAACCTACGCTGTTGCCTTGATAGAAAAGCTCTGAGTTCCCTCTCGACAGGCTCTTCCAGATAGGGGGAGATGTCCTCTCCCGCTTTGATTTTCGCCCGGATGTCGGTGGAACTCACATCGTACAGGGGCATGGAAAGGTATCTCACACTCGGGGGGAGCTGTGTCTCGTCTATGGAAGACCCTTTCCGGGGATATATGATGACGGGAAATTCCTGCAGGATGGTTCTTGCCTTGTACCATTTGGGGAAGCTGACCCAGTTGTCCGCCCCGATGACCAGGGTGAAATCCCTTTCGGGATGTTTTTTTCGCAGCTCCTGTAATGTGTTGTAGGTAAACGAGGGACGGGGCAGATGGTATTCTATGTCGGAAACATCCGCATGGGGGATGTTCTGAACGGCGATGCGTGCCAGTTTGAGCCTTAATCCGTCGTCTAAAAGCTCGTCGTCAATCTTGAAAGGGTTCTGTGGCGAAACAATCAGCCACAGCTCGTCCACCAGTCCGCTCTGGAGAATGGCTTCCGCAATATGTATATGACCTTTGTGAATCGGGTTGAAAGACCCTCCGTATACCCCTGTCCTTGGCATCAGAAGTGTTGTTTGTCCTTTAGAAAATCCGTAACCGTCTGGAGGGCTTCCCTCTGCGCGTCTTCCAGGATGTCGTTTATGATGATCTTGTCGAACTGGCGGGCAAAGGAAATCTCGTATTCGGCTTTGCTGATTCTGCTGTTGATGGTCTCTTCCGTATCCGTTCCTCTGGCGACAAGCCGCTGTCTGAGCGTTTGGATGGAGGGAGGCTGTACGAAGACAAGCAGAGCCTGTTCCCCATAGATGCGCTTTACATGGACAGCTCCCTTGACATCGATGTCCAGAACCACGTTCTCACCGGCTTCCAGCTGCTTTTCCACTTGCGACCGCAGCGTGCCGTAGAACTTGTCGGGGTAGACTTCCTCGTATTCCAGGAACTCGTTGCGTGCTATTCTTTCCCGGAAATCGGAGGGGGAGATGAAGTAATAGTCCACACCGTTCTTTTCCGTACCCCTCGGATTCCGGCTCGTGGCACTTATGGAGAAGTGCAGATTGGGGACGACAGACATGATATAGCGTACCAAAGTGGTCTTTCCGCTTCCGCTGGGGGCGGAGAATACCAGTATCTTTCCTTTTTCCATTGCGGCTGTTTCTTTTAGAGAACGTTGAGCACTTGCTCTTTGATCTGTTCCAGTTCGTCTTTCATGTTCACGACAAGGTTCTGCATGTCAGCCTGGTTGCTCTTGCTTCCGAGTGTGTTGATCTCTCTTCCCATTTCCTGGGCGATGAATCCCAGTTTCTTTCCTTGGGCGTTCTCTTCCGTCATGGTGTTTTGGAAGTAGGCGAGATGGTTGGACAAACGCTGTTTCTCCTCGTTGATATCCAGTTTCTCGATGTAATATATCATCTCCTGCTCCAGCCGGTTACGGTCATAGTCCGCATTGCGGATGGATTGCAGACCGTCTGTGATGTTG
>CAVEJA010000268.1:1928-3739 GCA_963615745.1 Duodenibacillus sp. | reverse complement strand
TTTGGAGGCTCTCCGCTATTTGTTGACACATAAACAGTTTGACAGCCAGGAAGACATTCTGGCGGATTTGAAGGCTCAGGGCTTCTCTGTGGCTCAGCCAACGCTGTCCCGCGACTTGCATCATCTGAAAGTATCCAAGGTGTTCGACCAGGACGGACATTCTGTCTATGCGTTGCCTAAACAGGGCGATGAGGCTGCGTTGTCCTATCAGAAGACAAAAGTCAAGGTGGTTCAGAATTTTGGATTTCTGAAAGCCACGCTTTCGGGCAATATTCTGGTGGTTAAAACCCTGCATGGCTATGCCAGCAGTCTGGCAACGGAGATAGATAACTATACCGTACCAGAGATTATCGGCTCTCTGGCGGGGGATGACACTATCCTGCTTGTCCTGAAGGAACACTGCGATATGCAGGCTGTTTTTGATTTGCTGTCTAAATTTATCCCCAATTTCACTTATAGCGCATAGGAATTTTCCTTTGTCTTTTTCCCGCAGAGGGCGGTGAAGGCGCAGTTCCTGCATTCCATTTCGGAGTTGTAGGCGTATTCCTCTGTCTTCATCTTGCGGATGAGATGTTCTAATGCCGTTCTGAATTCTGCGGAAACTTGTTCTTTGAAATCCAGAATGTCATGCTCGTCCTTGTCTTCTGTCAGTTTGAGAAAGGGAGAATATTCTTTGTTTCCTGTTTTCTGGATGAACAGCAGGATGGGGGCGACGGGAAGCCCCTGTCCGTATGGCTCTTTCTTGTCAATGCAAGCCTGACTGTATATAAAGGTCTGTACGGCATAGTGGTAGTTCTCGGAGGAGAACAAGTCCTCCATCCTGACCTTTGTTTTTTTGATGTCGTAATTCCCGGTCTTGTAGTCCACGATACGCAGGGTGGGACTTCCATTTATGGTGGCGACATCCAATCTGTCTATATATCCTCCGATGGCGATGCCCTCCACTTCCGTATCGTGTCTTTCTTCCATAGTGACAATATGGAGGTTCTCCCATTGCGAGTCAAAGGATAATGTGTCTTTGAGATATTTCTTCAAAACCTGGAATTCCACAAGGTGTTCCTCTGCTTTGTAGGGGGCCATCTTGGGATGCCGGGTGAGAAACGCTATGCCTTCCTGCTTCTTTTCGTTGTGCGAGAAGCGTTCAATCCCGTGCTTTCCTCCGTTCTGGAGATAGAGTTTGATGTTCTCAGGGCTGTTGAGGAAATCCTCTCCGCCAATGGTGAACATGGCCTCTCTTAGGAAACGGTCTATTCTCACATCGTCCTTTGCCAGTTCTTTCAGCTCTGAAGAGGATATGGGGTATCCGTATCTGTCTTTGTTCTTTCCCTCCATGAGTTCTTTGAAACACAGTCTTGCGGATTCGTGGAATATAGAACCGAAGGTGGGGGGAGGGAGGATTTCCTGTTCTTGTTTGTCTTCTGTCAGGCGGGCAATGTCGCTGAAATAGAATCTCATGGGGCAGTCTATATAGTGATTGACTGCGGTGGGAGCTAATTTCTTCACCCCTTTCATGAGGTCTTTCACCTCCTCGGATGAAATTCCGTCGTATTGATGTGCGGTGTTCTCCTGCTTTTCGGAAAGAGTGTATTCCCGGACTTTCAGATTCGTGTTTATCAGAAGTTGCTGCAGGAATCTGGACTTTTCGGCGTTTTGCTCGCCAGCCTGGTTATATATATAGGTAATATGCTTGCAGCGTTGGAGTAGTCGGAAGAAATTATAGGCGTAGACCTCGCTTTCCTGTTCCAAGGTTGTCAGATGGAATGCCTTTCTTAAATCGTATGGAAGGAAGGAATGGTCTGTGCTCTTCTTCG
>CAVEJA010000268.1:0-1918 GCA_963615745.1 Duodenibacillus sp. | reverse complement strand
GGATGTTTCCCTCATTGACGGAGAGCATCAGAATCTCGTCGAAATCGAGACTTCGTGTTTCCAGCATACCCATGATTTGCAAGCCTATGGCAGGCTCGCCTTGAAACGGAATGGACTGGTTGTGCAGAATCTGTAGCAGCAGGGTTTCCAGGGTGTTTCCCTTCAAGGGGAGGATTTTCTCCTCCAGTATGTCCCGGAGCTGTACCGTTGATGTGTAGCATCGGAAGAAGGATTCTGCATACAGATTTCCCTCCCATGTGTTTTGAGGGTGACAGGCGAGTTTCTTTTCTGCCTGTACTCTCAGGTTTTCCGCCAAACTCTCCAGTACAGGGATAAGGTCTTCGGGGTTCTTTTCCAGTTCTTTCTTCAGGAAATGGTATACATAACTGTAAGCGGGTGTGTTTCCCAAGGGGAATCCCTTTGTGATATTCACCTCTTTGACGCCTTTTTCTTCCTGATTCCCCGGGATGGAATGCAGCACGGCCTCCAACTGGCTTTCGTCGCAGAGAACTATGGCGGTGCGGTTTTCCTTGGGAGTAATATTGTTTTTTATCCAGGGGGTGACGAAATGGGCTTGCGCGTTATTGGAGGAGGAAGATATGTAATCCAGTGTCTGGTCTTTGATGTGCGTGCGCTTTTCAAATGGTATCTCGTTAGGAAACTCCGATATGTTCTCCCGCAGAGTTTTGCAGAAAGAGAATTGGGAGATGTTTTCCATAAAGAATCCGTCACAGTCCCAGTAGAAGAAAGTCTGTTTCCGCTCTTTGACGAACCTCATAAGCCTGCGTTCGGAGGCAAGAAGAATGTTGAATCCGATGAAGATGTAGGTGTCGTATCGGTCAGGCAGGAGTATGGTTTCTTGTTCCAGTCCCTCTGTCACGATGCGGTAGCGGGCCCCGGAGTAAGCCTCTCCTCTGGATTCAAGTTGTTCGTTGAATCTTTTGTAGATGGGGTAGAGGTTGTTCCATATCTGTTGGAAGTTTTTCTTGATGGCGGAGGGGGATTCTTCGGATTTTTCAGAGGTGTTTGGGATATCTGGCTTGTGCAGGAAGATTCTTTGCAACTTCTCGCGGACATGGTCGTCGCCAATATCCTCCAATTTCCAGATGTCGGAGGCATTGGTAAGAATGCGCTTTGCATCCACCATATTCTTGTCTATATTGTTGAAGTCGCTGAGTAACTGCTGTCCCCAGGAGTAGAAATAGTTGATGTCAAGACTGGTTTGGTCTTTTTCCGGGAGGGTTTCCTTGTAAGCGTTGTATAGCAGGAATATGGAACGGACGGGATTGTCTTGTTTCAAAGGGCAGAGGAGGTCATAAAATTCGCTGATACTATAATAGGAAGGTGTCCATATCGGAGTGTCTTCCATGACATCAAGGAAATGCTCGTCCATAAAGATGCTTGCCCGGTTGTTGGGAAAGATGATGGCTGTACGGCTCATATCCGCCCCGAGTTTCCTGTAAAGGTCTTCTGCTATTTCTGCCAGAAACGGTTTCATAATGTCACTTCAACGATTTTGTTTGTAGTGTTCCCGATGTACCAGAGGAATCCCTGGATGTCTTTATAGCCCATCTTTTTCATCAGTCCCATGTAACGGCTCACTTGTTCCTTGTGTTGTCCGCTTTCTTTTCCGAATTTGAAATCGATAACGACGGCTTTACCATCCTTGACAAGAACTCTGTCGGGTCTGTGTCTGCAGGAAGCCCCGTTCTCGTCTTTCTCCAGAATATTGCATTCCCGGAACAAAGTCCAGGAACTGTCGAACCATTTTACTGCCACAGGGTTTTTCCAACTGTTGTTTATGGTTTGCAGGATTTCCTCTTTCTCCGTATCGGATGCTATCAGTCCCTGCTTCTGGAAAGTGTCTATTACGTTCTCCGTGTCTGTGACTTCCTTGATGGAAGAGTATATGAGGTGC
>CAVEJA010000267.1:0-7351 GCA_963615745.1 Duodenibacillus sp. | reverse complement strand
GGATAAGAAAGTGGACGAGGCGAGGATAGCCGGGATTATCAACCGGTATCGTCCGGATGTGGTGGCTGTTCAGGAACTTGACAGCGTGACCTCCCGCTGCAAGAATGACCAGATGCGGTTGCTGGGAGAAGGAACAGGCATGTATTACACCTTTGCCAGAACCATTGATTATGGCGGTGGGAAGTACGGTATCGGAATATTGAGCAAGAAAAAGCCTCTGAGCGTGAAAAGAATACCCCTACCGGGAAAAGAGCCGCGGATGTTGCTGGTTTGCGAGTTCGAGGATTTTTATTTCGCGAATATGCATTTGGCTTTGCAGGAGAAGAACCAGTTGAAGTCCCTGCCAGCCATTCTTGAACAGGCAAGTTCGGCAAAGAAACCTTTCCTGATTGCCGGGGACTGGAACGCCATCCCGTCCAGCAGCTTTATTCAGGAGATGAGCAAGGCTTTTACCATTCTTACGGACACGACGGTCTGCACTTTCCCCTCCTATGCTCCTCGTGAGTGTATAGATTATATCGCCTTGTACAAATCCGCTGAGGCTAAGGTGGTGTCCCGAAAAGTGGGAGACGAGCCGGTCGCTTCGGATCATAATCCGGTGCAAGTCCTTGTGAGATTGAAGAAATAAGGGCTTCGATTTTTCTTCTTTTGCGGAAAGAGTTTTCCCGGAAGAGCGTTTGGGGGAAACAAGTCTTTGTCTTGCGAATCCCAACTCTGCGGTTTAGCTTTCGTAACTCTGCGTTTTAACAGTGTTAAAACGGGCTTTTCCGAGGTGTAAAACCGTATAACAATTTTTCTAAACCGCAGAGTTACGGGAGCTGTCTCGCCAAGATGGATTTTTGGCGTTTGGATAACGGTAAATTTAACCGTCATCCCCCGTAGAGGTATGTTTGAAAAGCCTGTTGAAAAAAGGAGAGACGGTATACTCAAAGTACACCGCCTCTGTGATATAAAGATATATATGTTTACGTTTAAGCGTCAATATCCGCGTAGGTAGCGTTCTTCTCGATGAAGTCTCTGCGCTGTCCTACATCGTCTCCCATCAGCATGGAGAATATGTGATCCGCCTCTGCGGCGTTGTCCAAAGTCACTTGTTTGAGCAGACGCTGCTCGGGGTCCATTGTTGTAGACCAGAGTTGCTCGGGGTTCATCTCTCCCAAACCTTTGTATCGCTGGGTGGTTACTCCCTCCTCGCTTCCGTCGTTGTATTGATCCATGAAACGCTGGCGTGCCGCATCGTCATAGCAGTATTCCTCAATCTTGCCTTTCTTGCAACGGTAAAGGGGGGGATTGGCAATGTAGACATAGCCGCGCTCGATGAGTTCGGGCATATAGCGATAGAAAAGGGTGAGAATCAATGTGTCGATATGCGCGCCGTCCACATCGGCATCGGTCATGAGGATGACCTTGTGATAGCGCAGTTTGTCCAGGTTGGCGGTCTTGGAATCATCACCGTCCGCTCCGAAGCGCACTCCCAAAGCCTGTATGATGTTGTTTACCTCCTCGCTCTCGAATGCCTTATGCCATTGCTGGCGTTCCACATTGAGGATTTTACCTCTAAGCGGAAGAATAGCCTGGAACGTGCGGCTTCTTCCCTGCTTGGCAGAACCTCCGGCGGAGTCACCCTCCACCAGGAATATCTCGCATTTGGCGGGGTCTTTGTCGGAGCAGTCCGCCAGTTTTCCGGGAAGTCCGCCTCCCGACATAGGACTTTTCCTCCTCAGGGTCTCGCTGGCCTTGCGGGCGGCTATACGGACATTTGCGGCAAGAATGACCTTGTCGATAATCAGTTTCGCTTCGTGAGGATGCTCTTCCAGATAGAAGGACAGTGCCTCTCCGATGGCTTGTTGCACCGCTCCAGCCACCTCGCTGTTTCCTAACTTTGTTTTTGTCTGTCCTTCAAATTGCGGTTCCGCCACTTTGATGGACAGGACAGCGGTAAGTCCCTCGCGGAAATCCTCCGGGGAAATCTCCACTTTCGCCTTTTCCAAGGCTTTGCTGTCCTCCGCATATTTCTTCAGCACGCGGGTCAGGGCGGTACGGAAGCCTGTGAGGTGGGTTCCGCCCTCTATGGTGTTGATGTTGTTTACATAAGTATGAATGTTATCCGTGTACGTGGTGTTGTACATGATAGCGGCTTCAATGGGGATTCCCTGCTTTTCGGTCTTGAGATAGATGATGTCGTCAAACAGGTGTACGCGGTTTGCGTCGATGTAACGGACGAACTCTTTCAGACCCTCCTGGGAGTAGAATACCTGCTGGCGTGTTTTCCCCTCCTCGTCAGGGCGTTTGTCCGTGAGCGTTATTTTAAGTCCCGCATTGAGGAAAGCCAACTCGCGCATGCGGTTGGACAGGATGTCATATTTGTATGTGGTGGTTGTGAATATAGACCCGTCCGGCCAGAATTGCTGGCGTGTGCCTCGCAAGGAAGTCTCCCCGACTACCTTCACGGGGTAGAGCGGTTTGCCACAGGCATATTCCTGCTGGTAGATTTTCCCGTCGCGGAACACTTGCGAAATCATCTTGGTGGAAAGGGCATTGACGCAGGAAACGCCCACGCCGTGCAAACCACCAGAAACTTTGTAAGAGCCTTTGTCGAACTTACCTCCCGCATGAAGCACGGTCATGACCACTTCCAGGGCGGATACTTTTTCCTTCGGGTGTATGTCCACGGGGATTCCACGCCCGTCGTCCTGGACGGAGATAGAGCCGTCTTCCTCTATGGTTACTTCTATATGGGTGCAATATCCTGCGAGTGCCTCGTCGATGGAGTTATCAACGGTCTCGTAGACCAGATGATGAAGTCCCTTCTCGCTGATGTCCCCGATATACATTGCGGGACGCTTGCGTACAGCCTCCAATCCTTCCAGGACTTGGATATTACTGGCGGAATAGCGTGCGTCTTCGTTCTGTTGGTTTTCCATGTCAATAGTGGATGTTATAGTTTTCTTATACTACAAAATTAATGAATTTCTTTGAGATAACGGATAAAACAAAAGCAAAAAAGTGTCTTATGGAAAAGTGCGGTTTTTTCCGTCAGATACAATGGGAGCGGAGGGTGGAATGGGGGTATGGAAAAGGGAGGATGCCTGTTGTTTGCAGGCATCCTCCCTTGACTTGAATATTGTTCCCGCTGATGCTATTCGATAGTCCAGGTGGACTGGGTTTTCATCAGCTCGGCGAAATTGTGGTAATTTTTCTTTGCACTGACTTCCTCCAGCTGTTTCTCAACCTCCTCCTCATAGGTGGGGATGGTCACATCGCGGATGACACCCAGGACGATGGGGAAATCCGGCCCTTCCAAGGAGGACAGTTTGGTATGCAGGGTACGGTCTGTGCAGTGAGCGTCATGCACCAGAATGTCCTTCAACGTATATCCTCCTTCTCCGACTTTGACTACTTTGAGGTCGAATCCGTGCTGGACGATACCGTATTCCTTGTCTTTTCCAAAAAGCATGGGCTTTCCGTGTTCCAGATACAAGGCGTTCTCATCCCGTCCCTCTTTGGAGTAAATTCGTTCAAAAGAGCCGTTGTTGAACGTGACGCAGTTGGTCAGAACCTCTACAACGGCAGTTCCCTTGTGTTGGGATGCGGCGGTGAGGCAATGGACAGAGTTGGGGCCGTCGGTGGCAACGCAGCGCGCGAAGAATTCTCCGCTCGCCCCGATGATCAGTTCTGAAGGACGGAAAGGGTCTTCCACCGTTCCGTAAGGAGAGGATTTGGAAACGAATCCTCTCTTGGAGGTGGGAGAGTACTGTCCTTTGGTCAGTCCGTATATCCTGTTGTTCAGAAGAACGATGTTGATATTGACATTCCGACGGAGGGCGTGGATGAAATGATTTCCTCCGATGGCCATACTGTCACCGTCTCCGCAGATAGTCCACACGTTCATGTCGGGATTGGCGATTTTGCAGCCGGAGGCGATGGCTATCGGTCGCCCGTGTATGGTATGGAAACAGTATCCGTTCATGTGGTATGCCATACGGGAACTGCACCCGATGCCTGAAATCAGCACGGTTTTGGAGGGCGGTGTGCCTATTTCCGCCATGGCTTTCTTCAAAGAGTTATGGATTCCGAAGTCACCACAACCTGCGCACCAACGGCCTTTTACGCCATTGGAGAAGTCCTCGGCGGTTAATTTAGTCTCTTCAGTCATTTCTCTTCGAGTATTTGGGTTAGTTGTTTAGTAAGCTCTTCCTCGGTGAAAGGCTGTCCCTGGACGCAATTGATTTGTTCCATGTGGGGCAATCCCTGATATTTCATGCGGAGGTAGCCTGCCAGTTGTCCGCTGTTCAGCTCTGCCACAATGATGTTCTTGTATTTCTTCAGAACCTCCTCTGTGTTGCGGGGGAGGGGATTCAGCCAGCGGAAGTGTGTCTGGGCGACTTTCTTTCCTGTAGAGCGGAGGCATGAGACGGCTTCCAGGATGTGTCCGTATGTGCCGCCCCATCCTATAACGATGGTGTCCGCATCCTCGTCTCCAAGGATTTTGAGTTCCGGGAGGCTGTCGGCGATGCGTTCCACCTTGTTTCTCCTGTAAGCGACCATGGTCTCATGGTTTTGCGGCTCGTAACTGATTTTTCCCGTCTTGTCATCTTTCTCCAGTCCTCCAATGACATGGCAGAATCCTTCCGTTCCGGGAATGGCTCTGAAGCGTGTCAGGGTTTGCGGATCTCTCAGATAGGGAGACCATTTTCCTGCCATATCGGCGGTGACATCGTGGGGGGTGATGGACGGATATTGGGACAGATCGGGTATGCGCCATGCCGCAGAGCCGTTGGCAACGAAGGCATCGCTCAGGATAATGACCGGTGTCATGTGCTCAATGGCTATTTTGCACGCCTGATAGGCGATTTCAAAACAATCATCCGGTGTGATGGCACTCACAACAGGCATCGGACTTTCCCCGTTCCTTCCAAAGAGGGCTTGGAGAAGATCGGTCTGCTCTGTCTTTGTGGGGAGACCCGTGGAGGGACCGCCCCGCTGTACATCTACGATGACGAGAGGCAGCTCTGCCATAATGGCAAGATTCATCGCCTCGCTCTTCAGACACAGACCGGGCCCTGAGGTGGATGTGACAGCCAGGTCTCCGGCATAAGAAGCTCCAATCGCCATGCAGCATCCCGAAATCTCGTCCTCGCATTGTACGGTTTTCACGCCCATGGACTTGTGTTTGGCAAGCTCGTGGAGAATGTCTGTGGCGGGGGTGATGGGGTAAGAACCCAGGAACAACTCCAAATTTGCTTTCTCGGCAGCTGCCATCAGTCCGAAAGCGAGGGCTTTGTTTCCGTTAATCTCGGTGTAAACTCCCTTTTTCGGAACTTTCGGCTCAATCTTGTAACGGATGGCCACGGAGGTATGGACATTGTGTCCGTAGTTGTAGCCGTCCTGTAATACCCGGATATTGGCTGCCGCTATCTCGGGTTTGGACGCGAACTTGTCCTGTATCATCTTCTTGGCGTGGTCCAAAGGACGCTCGAACATCCAGCAAACCAAGCCGAGAGCCATGATGTTACGGCATTTCAGCTTTGCCTTGGGCGGCATATCTTCCATGCTTTCCAGACTGTGGAGGCACATGGTGGACAAAGGGGCTGCGATGACCTCGTTCTTGATGCCTAATTCCTCGAACGGGTCTTCGGTAGCGTACTCCGCCTTCTTCAGTTCGGCGGGAGTGAATGTGTCTACATCTATGACGATAACGGAATCGGGCGCAAGGAATTTCTTCATTTTCTTTAGTGCGGCGGGGTTCATGGCAACGAGGACATTGCATAAATCTCCCGGGGTAATGACATCTTTTCCTGCGTGAATCTTGAATCCGGAAACGCCGCCGATAGTGCCTTGCGGGGCGCGGATTTCGGCAGGGTAGTCGGGAAAGGTGCAGATGTCATCACCTAATACAGCACATACGGCAGAGAAAATGTTTCCTGCCAGTTGCATTCCGTCGCCGGAATCGCCTGAGAAAAGCACAACAACATTTTTAAGTTGCTTGACGGTGATTTCTTCCATGGGTGGTTAGTACTTTATGTAAGGATGATGCAAAGGTATAATTTCTACGAATAAGAGTGCGCTTCTTGGAGGTAAAAAAATAAGGCCGGAGATTTTTCCGACCTTTATGGGTGTTTGAATGTTGTGAAAACACAACTTTGGCTTATGCCAAGTTGTTTACTTGCAGTTGGAGACTGGACTTGATGTTAGCGGCTTTGTTCTTGTGGATGATGTTTGTCTTCGCTAATTTGTCCAACATCTTTTGTACTTTAGGGAGTAATGCCTGTGCTTCTGCCTTGTCTGTGGTGGAACGCAAAGCGCGAACGGCGTTACGCATAGTCTTAGCATAATATTTGTTATGCTCTGTACGAGTCTTCGTTTGACGAATTCTCTTAATGCATGATTTGTGATTTGCCATTATATTGTCTTTATTATAGTGTAGTCCATAGCAGAATCGAACTGCTCTTTAGAGAATGAAAATCTCTCGTCCTAACCGATAGACGAATGGACCCCGTTTTACTCAATGAGTTCTCTCAAATAACAGCGTTAAAGGGATGGCTCATTTTTGCGAGTGCAAAGTTATGCCTTTGTTTTTAAACAACCAAATTTCCCGAAATAATTTTTTTGTGTTATCTGTTTATTAATCTGTTTTGTGGCGATACGAATTGTTCCGCCGGCGAGTGAGGCGCGGGTAGCTTTACTCTGAAAACATATCATGCAGGATGCCGATGGACTTTAATGGCGGGAAATCGGGGATGTGCAGGCGGTAGTAGCTGTTGATGTATTCAAGAAGCCTGACGCGCTGGGCGGAGGTAAAATGGAAAAGGTGCATATTGCTCACGCTCATCCGCACCAGAGATTTCACGAACAGGGCATCTGTCCCTTTCAGATAGTCGTTGTGGAAGGGTATGTCGGGGGTGTAGCATCCGTTTCGTAGGTCGAAGAAGCTCTGATCCGAGCCATTGCTGACATTGGGAAGGAATCCTAAAAACAGCGACAGATGTATTTGTATGGCGATATGGAAGTTATTGTAATGTTTGTCTGCCGCATCCAGCCATTGCAGCGAGGAACATATATAATTGAACAGCGGGCCTCCCTGGCTCTCGTTGCGCAAGGCGTAATACAGGAACTCGCTGAGGAAAGATACAATGGAGGTTTTGTAGAAGTCGCTGTGCAGCGTGGTGTAAGTATATTCGCAATGCAGATTCCGTATGTGCGCCAACGATTGTCTCTCCTGGTGATTCCACTCCACCACAACTTGGTTCAAGGGTTGCAGCAGAACGCTTTTTACCCCGGAACGTTGTGTTTTGGGGACGGGATGGTCTCTGATGAATCCGTTGCTGGTCTCCATTGTTCTGGTCATCAG
>CAVEJA010000266.1:0-5698 GCA_963615745.1 Duodenibacillus sp. | reverse complement strand
GGAAGGAAGAGATGATGGCGGGAGGTGCTTCATTCGCTCCAAGACGGTGCTGGTTGCTGGCGGTGATGATAGAAGCCTTGAGCAATCCGTTGTGTTTGTAGACTGCCATAAGGGTTTCTACCACGAATGTGATGAAGCGCAGGCTTCCGTTGGCGTCTTTTCCAGGCGCATGGAGCAGTATTCCGTTGTCTGTGGACAAAGACCAGTTGCAGTGTTTGCCGCTTCCGTTGATGCCTTTGAAAGGCTTCTCGTGCAGCAGACAGCGGAATCCGTGCTTGCGGGCGGTCTTGCGCATGAGGGACAAAATCAGCATATTGTGGTCTACTGCCAGATTGCACTCCTCAAAAATGGGGGCCAGCTCAAACTGGTTGGGGGCAACCTCGTTATGTCTTGTCTTGCATGGGATGCCCAATTCCAGAGCCTGGATTTCCAAATCCTTCATGAACTCTGCCACACGGGTGGGGATAGCTCCGAAATAATGGTCTTCCATCTGCTGGTTCTTTGCGGAGTCATGACCCATGAGGGTGCGTCCTGTCAGCAACAGATCGGGGCGTGCGGCATACAAACCTTCGTCTACAAGGAAGTATTCCTGCTCCCATCCCAGGTTGGCTTGGACTTTCTTGACTTCCGGGTTGAAATACTGGCAAACCTCAGTAGCGGCTTTGTTTACAGCGGAAAGGGCTTTTTTCAAAGGTGCTTTGTAGTCCAACGCCTCGCCAGTGTAGGAAATGAAGATGGTAGGTATCATCAAAGTGTCGCCAATGATGAATACGGGAGATGCGGGATCCCATGCGGAATAACCTCTCGCCTCGAATGTGCAGCGTATGCCGCCGCTTGGGAAAGAGGATGCGTCGGGTTCTTGCTGTACAAGTGCCTTTCCTGTGAATTCCTCTATCATTCCGCCTTTGAAGTCATGCTCGAGGAACGCATCGTGTTTCTCGGCTGTGCCTTCTGTCAATGGCTGGAACCAGTGTGTGCAATGGGTCGCACCCATCTCAATAGCCCATTTCTTGATACCTGCGGCTACCTTGTCGGCTACTTCCATGTCGAGGAACGCGCCATTGTCAATGACATCGCGCAGTTTGGTGTATACGTCCAGAGGAAGATACTTGAACATCTTCTGCTGGTTGAATACGTATTTTCCAAAATACTCGGACGGCCTTTCTGCCGGTGCCTTTACTTCCAGAGCCTTCTTCTCGAAAGCCTTCTCCACAACAATAAATCTTAAGTTTGCCATATAGTTTTTGTTTTGTCCTTCTCCATGATGAAGTCGATAAATGGTCTCCTTCGGATTGGGACGGGTTATAAATTTCCCTTTTTAAATATGTATAGTTGTCTCTGGTTTTTCTTATTGGTTTTCTATCTCTCCTTCAAAGACGGTAGCCGCAGGCCCGGTCATATAGATGTGGTTGTCGCTTTTCCGCCATTCTATTTCCAGATTTCCGCCATCCATGGCGATGATACCGCTTCCTCCGTTTCTCTTGTTCAGAACGGCAGCGGCGAGTGTGGCGCACGCACCTGTTCCGCAGGCTTGTGTGATGCCCGAACCGCGTTCCCACACCCTTGTCCGGATGATATTGTCCGAACGCAACTCGGCAAATTCTATATTGCACTTCCGGGGAAACAGCGGATGGCTCTCCAAAGCAGCTCCCTCCCTGGACAGATTGACAAGCTCTATGTCATCGGTGAAGATGACGAAATGCGGATTTCCCATGGAGACGAAAGTCCCCTCGTATTCTTTTCCTTGGCAGGAAATCCTGCCGGAAAGCATTTCTCCTGTGGCTGTGGCGAGCAATTCCTTGTCCTGAAAGCTGGGGATGCCCATGTCTACCGTGACACTCTCGACTTTGTTGTCCGAATTTGTATGGAGCTGCAGATTTTTGATTCCGCCCAAAGTCTCGACGGTGATGCTTTTGCAGGAGGTCAGATGGTGGTCATATACGAATTTGCCGACACATCGGATGCCGTTTCCGCACATGATTCCCTCCGATCCGTCCTTGTTGTACATGTGCATGGAGAAATCCGCTTGACGGGAAGGACCGATGAGGATGAGCCCGTCGCTTCCTATCCCGGTGTGTGGCTGGCTCCATCTGCGTGCCGCCTCATCGGGATGGGCTATGGGGTACTTGGAACTGTCTATGTAAATATAGTCGTTTCCAGCACCTTGCATCTTTGTAAAGCGGATTGTCCTTGAAAGCATGCTCGTTTCTCTTTCTTTAATTCGGTGCAAAATTATACATATTCTGCGAAATCCGCTGCGTTATTGTGTGAAAAATATCAAATAGTGCGATATTTTGAACACACTGTTTACAATAATGATATTTTTTGAGCCTTATAATCTCAATTTGTCAATTATTCGTCAAGAAAACGCTTGCCGAGATCCTGGAAGTTTTCAATGCGCCGGTCTCTCAGGAAAGGCCACCACTGACGGACTTCCTCGGTGCGGTTCAAATGGATATCCGCCACGGCTTCCTCCTCGTCCTCTTGGCTGCATTGGTGGAGGATTTCTCCCTGAGGGCCTGCGACAAAGCTGCTGCCCCAGAACAGGATTCCTTGTGACGAATCGGCGGCAGAGGGCTCGAAGCCTACCCGGTTCACGCTGATAACGGCAATGCCGTTGGCTATGGCGTGACTGCGCTGGATGGTTTTCCATGCGTCCCGCTGGCGTTCCTGCTCCTCTTTGGTGTCGTGGGCATCGTATCCGATGGCGGTTGGGTAGATAAGAATCTCAGCCCCTTTCAATGCCATGATGCGGGCTGCTTCGGGATACCATTGGTCCCAGCAGACCAGAACTCCGAGTTTTCCTATGCTGGTCTGGATGGGGGTGAATCCCAAATCCCCTGGGGTGAAGTAGAATTTTTCGTAATAGGAGGGGTCGTCGGGGATGTGCATCTTGCGGTATTTCCCGGCAAGAGTTCCGTCGGTATCGAAAACGACAGCCGTATTGTGGTACAAACCTGCCGTCCGTCTCTCGAACAGCGAGGTGACAAGCACGACATGGTTCTCCCGGGCAAGCTGGCTGTAAAATGCCGTAGCGGGTCCGGGGATGGTTTCCGCCAGGGAAAAGTTCCTTACATCCTCTGTCTGGCAGAAGTACAGGCTGTCGTGCAGTTCCTGTAATACGATGAGCTGCGCTCCTTCTTTAGCCAGTTTCCTTATTTTTGCAGCCAGATTGTTGCGGTTCTCTTCGGGGGATTCCGTGTTGTGCTGCTGGATGATTCCTGCTTTGATAATTCTTTCCATGATGGGTGCGGGGCTTTATAGAATAACGTTTTTAGGGTATTGCATGGTGGAGCAGTGAAGGCTGCCATGCTGAATGATGAGTGCGGTGCAGTCTATGGGGCGTATCTCATGCCTTGGAAAGGCTTTCTGGACTGCCTGGACTGCCATTCCGTCTTTTTCGGTCTGGTTGTAGATGGGGAGCAGGACTTTCTTGTTGGTCACAAGAAAGTTGGCGTAAGTGGCAGGAAGCCGCTCTCCGTTTCTTGTGATGGCGTCGGGAAGGGGGAGCGGAATGAGCCGGTAGGGTTTGTCTTCCGCAGTTCGGAAGGATTTCAGCTCTTCCTCCATCAACAGCAATCCGGCATACTGCTCGTCCTGTTTGTCGGTACACCGGGTATATAATATGGTATGGTTGGGGCAGAAACGTGCCAGCGTGTCGATGTGGCTGTCCGTGTCGTCACCCGTCAGTTCTCCGTGGTTGAGCCATAGGATGTGCTTTACATGCAGCTCCGCCTTGAGCCGCTCTTCTATCTCCTGCTTGTTGAGCCTCGGATTTCTGTTGGGGTTGAGCAGACATTGGGAGGTGGTCAGGAGTGTTCCCTCGCCGTCGGTTTCCAAAGAGCCTCCTTCCAGAACAAAATCCAGGCAGTCCGCATATTCCCCGCAGACGATGCGGCTCTCGAAAAGCCGTTTGTTGATGGCGTTGTCAAGGTCTGCGGAAAACTTGTTGCCCCATCCGTTGAACTGGAAATCCAGCAGTACCGGCTTGTTGTCCCGATATATGGTGATGAATCCGTGGTCTCTCGCCCAAGTGTCATTTGTAGGGCACTCGAAATATTGGATGTTTTGCAATGCCCGTTGGGGAAGCCTTTCCTCCAAAATGGCTTTGACTTCCTCTGTATGCGGATGCACGATGACGAGTTTCTCATCCGTGCTGATTTCATACGCCATTCTTATATAGCATTGTGTGACTTCGGGGAGTATGTCCCTCCAGTCGGTTTCCGCATGCGGCCAGGTTAGTTGCACACCGCTTTGCGGATACCATTCCGGGGGGAAGAAAGAGGAGAGGTGCGAATGCTGTCCGGTACTCTCGTCTTCCTTTAATGCGAGATGGAAAGGAATGGCTGACAAATCGGCGGATGGCTTTTTGGAGATAAGTCCCATGGTGTGAATCGGCTTGTATCAACAAGGCAAAGTTACGAATTGTCGGGAAAATAGAGAGGCAGGGCTTGGCGAATCGTCGGTATGGAGGTGAATTAAGTTGGGGCGAGGTGTTGTCCGTATGTGGGAAATGTCGTACTTTTGCAGAAAATATCGGATAATGGTGAACATTAAGGATGTCGTTACGACCCTTGAAAGTTTCGCACCACTGCCTCTGCAGGAGAGCTATGATAACGCTGGCCTACAGATAGGATTAACAGTTGCGGAGGTCTCAGGGGTCTTGTTGTGTTTGGATGTGACAGAGGAGGTGCTTCTCGAAGCCGAAAGGAAAGGGTGCAATGTGGTCGTTTCCCACCATCCGTTACTGTTCAGACCGCTCAGGCATATTGGCACGGAGGCATTGGTGGAACGATGCGTGCGTCTGGCTCTGTCCAAAAACATCGCCGTATATTCCGCCCACACGAATCTGGATAATGCCGAGGGCGGTGTGAACTATTGCATAGCAGAGAGAATGGGGCTGGAAAACGTGTCTTTCTTACAGCCGGCTGCCCAAGGCGGAAGCGGCGTGACGGGCTTCCTTCCCGAGCCGATGGCGGCAGGGGATTTCCTGAGGATGCTGAAAAGAGAGTTTGCTGTGGAGTGTCTGATGCACAACGAGGTGTTGGAACGCCCCATAAGAAAGGTCGCGCTGTGCGGCGGGGCTGGAGATTTCCTTCTTGGAGAGGCGGTACGGCAGGAGGCGGACGCCTTTGTGACGGGTGAGATGCACTACCATATATATATGGGGATGGAGCAGAAAATACAGATTGCCGTAATGGGACATTACCAAAGCGAGCAATACACTTCCTTACTGTTGGAAAGCGTTCTGAAAAAAGCGCATCCCTCGCTAAAGACAGTGGTCTCTGAAGTGAATACGAATCCTATATATTATTTGAAATAAGAAGAATAACATAAACAATTAAAGCTAATCGTTATGATGACAAAAGTGAAAACATCCGCAGAAATGACTGTGGAGGAGAAACTCAAAAACCTGTATGCTTTGCAAAAGGTGCTGAGTAGGATAGATGAGATACGTACCATTCGTGGAGAACTGCCTCTTGAGGTACGCGATCTGGCGGATGAGATAGAGGGATTGACCATGCGTATATCAAAAATGAAGGATGAGGCGGCGGCGATTCATCTTTCCATCAACAAGTGGAATGAGGAGAAAATCCAGGCTCAGGCGCAGATAGACAAGAACAAAGAGCATTTGGACAATGTCAGCAACAGCCGTGAGTATGACAATCTGACGAAGGAGATAGAATATCAGGGGCTG
>CAVEJA010000265.1:0-8618 GCA_963615745.1 Duodenibacillus sp. | reverse complement strand
ATTTGTCGGAAGCTGATATAGTAAACGGAGGAGATTCTCATGTTCGCTATGACGCTTATTCCGGCTGGGGCAGTTGTCCTGCCGAAAACAACAAATTAGGAGATGGGGCTTTCCGGGATTGCAACAGGCTGACGAGCATAACCCTTCCTTCCAGTGTCGTTTCGATCGACGAGTATGCCTTTCAGGACTGCAGCAATCTGACAAGCCTGGCCCTCACCTCCAACACCACTTCGATAAACTGGCGTGCCTTTAGCGGATGCAACAACTTGAAAGAAGTCCGATATTACATCAGCGAAGACTTGGAGACATATCTGGAAAAAGGGCATCCCTATATCGGCATTAATGCGGGAATCCAATATTTTCTGAACAGTCGGAAGATAACAAGCCTCGACATACCCTCCGGTGTCACCTCGATAGGCTCTTACGCCTTTGCCCATTGCAGGGATCTGACGAGCCTGACCATTCCCCCGGGTGTCACTTCGATAGGTGCTTCCGCCTTTGCTTATTGCAGAGACTTGACAAGTCTGGTCATTCCTTCCAGCGTTACACTGATAGGCACTGCCGCCTTTTGGGGCTGCAACAACCTGACCTCCGTCTATGTCAGCAGGGAAACGCCATTGAAAATCACTGCCAATACTTTCCACACAAAGTGTACGCTCTACGTTCCAAGGGGCTCATACCAGGACTATTGGCTTGCAGAAGGCTGGGGAAACTTCGAAAACATCGTAGAATACGATGCCGATTAACCTATAAAGCAGCAACAACGAATCGTTTTCTTAGGAGGTTTTCCTATTCGTCAAACTTTGATTTTTACTCGTCAAAGTTTGACGAATAAAAAAGTCGCCGTTTTACGAGGGCTAACTCACCGTTTTAGCACTCGTAACTCCGCGGTTTAACAGTGTTAAACAGGGCTTTTTCGAGGCGTAATTCCGTATAACAATTTTTCTAAACCGCAGAGTTGGAAAAACGAAGTCCCCGAAACCCGCCCAACAGACAGGAAAGTCCATTCCATCCATCCATATAGCAAGAGGGAAGGGATAATCACCCCTGCCCTCTTTCCGTATGATGCTTTCCCTACTCGCTCAAAGTAGATATTGCCACTCTGTTCCAATCAGGTTCGGAGAACATATTTCCCACGCCCTGCCCTTCAGCTTGAATCCTGCCCGGACTTATTCTGTATTTTCTTTCCAAGAGGGCTTTCACCGCTTCGGCACGATCCTTCGCCAGTTTCGCATTAATCTCCGCACTTCCCTCTGGAGAAGCATACCCTTTCACAACCACCTTGCTGCCTTTGTGGTTTTTCAAATAGGTGGCTATGCGCTCCACATTGGGATACTGGGAGGGGGCTATCACCGATTTTCCCTGGGCGAAAGTCACCACAGACTCCAGATTGTTTGTAGTGCTTGTCTCCTTTATCACCTGAGGAGCTCTGTTGCGGCAGTCGTTCAACTGCTCCTGCAGCGTTTTCGCTTTCACATTGGCTTTCTGCAAGTCTCCTTCCTTGGCTTTCAATGCGGAACGCAAGTCGTTTATCTTGGCATTCAGCCCGTCCACTTCTGCCTGGTCGTACAGTTTCGCCAGCATGAAATTGTGCGTTCCGTTGCTGTTGGCGAACTTATAGGTCACGCCCGCGGTCATTTCCAGCACGGCATGATTGATATCATAATGGGGGTTCTGGCATATTTGCTTTGACTCACTTCCGCTCATCGCCCATATCACGGCTGGCTTCAAGTTTATTTGCCAGGATTTCTCCGCATTCAAGTTGAAATTCACGTTCAAACCCGCCTTGGAAGTCAGAAAATTGCCGTCTTTCCCCTCGCTCTTTGGATAGTACTCATGCCCCCATCCGAAGCCATAGACTGCCACAAACTCCACCATCCTTGGCTTTCCCTTGTAAGTAGAGAGCAGATTGTTGATGTTCACATTCGCCAACAGGCTCACAATGGACATATCAACAGCGCAGCTGCCTTTCTTCTCCAGAATATGCGAGCCCGTATTTATTCCCAGAGAGCCCTCCGCCGCCAGTCCGAAAACCGGCGTTATCTGCTTTGTCAATGTCATCCCGACCGTCGGGCGGGCGTCTTTCACCACCGCATGATGAGCGGCAGGACTGATTAAACCTCCTTGAACGCCCACAGACCAGTTGTCTGTGAACTTACTCCCTTTCACTGTCGCCTGCGCACTTGCGCCCATAGCGCACAGTGCGAACGCAACACAGGAAATCATGAATTGTTTCATAATACTACTGAATATTTTTTATTAAGCTTTTCGTTATACTTCCGTTCCCTCTTGTCTCTTTCTAAGACTTGAACATTTCCTTGATACTCCCTATGCTTCCCAGCATATTGCTCGCCTCATAAGGGATATACACCGTCTTGCCGTCCTTGCCGCTCACCATTTCCTTCAATGTCCCGATATATTTGGTCGCCAGCAGGTACGTTGCCGGGTCGGTCTTGGACTGCGCCACAGCTTCCGCCACCTTTGAGATGGCGGCACTCTCGGCATCCGCCTGCAGAATCTTGGCTTGCGCCTCGCCCTCGGCTTTCAGTATCTGCGCCTGCTTTGCCGCCTCCGCCTTGTTTATCAGAGAGGCTTTCTCTCCCTCACTCTGGAGTATGGCACTCTGTTTCTCTCCTTCCGCAAGCAGTATCTGCGCACGGCGTTTACGCTCAGCCTGCATCTGCTGCTCCATGGCATCACGCACGGAGTCCGGAGGCGTGATGTCCTGCAACTCCACACGGGTTACTTTCACTCCCCATTTATTGGTCGCCTCGTCCAGAACCGTGCGAAGCTTTGAGTTGATTATATCTCTTGAGGTAAGGCTCTGGTCCAGTTCCATTCCGCCCACCACATTACGCAAAGTCGTTTGCGTGAGCTTTTCAATGGCATCCGGGAGATTCTCTATCTCATAAACCGCTTTCATGGGGTCCATTATCTGGAAATACAACAGCGCGTTTATCTGTGTGACCACGTTGTCCTTCGTTATCACACTCTGTTTGGGGAAGTCATACACTTGCTCGCGCAGATCTATCATCGTGGTAGTGCGTATCACCGCATACCGTCTTCCTCCAGCTGACACCGTAGCCCGGGAATATATGGCCCTGGGACGCTCTATGAAAGGGATAATGATATTCAGACCCGACTGCAAAGTACGGTCATACCGCCCCAGTCTTTCGATGATGGCGGTCTGGGACTGTGGAATAATCTTGATGCCACTGGCAACAAAGACTATCACCACTACTGCAAGACATGCGAGAATAATAACAGAGACATTCATATTCTAAAGATTTTTTGATTAATATCGCTCCTCAATGTTTTTTACTATCAGGATTGTGCTGTCCAGAGAGACGATTTCCACCGGCTTTCCTGTTTCAATAACGCTTCCATCTTCCGATTTCGCCATGAAGTTATCCCCGTCAATGACAACTCTCCCCTTGCCTTTTTCCCCGTCTATTTCCTCCACCACCTTCGCAGTCTTTCCGACAAGACCCAACGCATTGGTCTGCGGACTATCCTTTTTATGGATATTCCACCTCACCAGAAGGGGGCGTATGAAAAAGAAGAAGAGCAGGGAAGAAGCAATGAAAAGGCATATCTGCCATTCCAGACCCATACCTGCAACAGCCCCCAAAGCCGCCACAAGTCCCCCGAAGCCGAAAGCGATCAAGGCAAATCCGCCAGTAAGAATCTCTGCGGCAGACAAGAAACATGCAATAACGAACCAGATATATACCATCGTCTCAGATCAAAAAATGAATTTGTACAAAGATAGGCAAAAAGTATATTATTCCCATCTGTTGTCCTACCAATTAATGGACATCCTTCCATACTCTTGAGAAAAGGAACTCCTTTTTCCGAGGACTGATAGAGTATGTCACACACAACGCTTTCCCCTGTACGGCAGAGACAGGAAAGAAACCACATACCCGGGAGTCCAACGCTTTCCGCCCGCTTTCACCGCTTCTCAGCCAAACATAATCAGAGGAGAAAATCACCCATCTCCGCGGAATGCCATCGACAACCAGAACGGAATCGCATTGCTCACACACATTTTTCCCCTCATAAGTGTACAGGACATTCGACAACAACTTGATATTCCAGGATTCCACTCTCACTTTTCCTCCTTTGCAGGGAACCTGTACAGTCCTCCATATCCCGCGCCCATTGCGGGAACTGTCCCTTTCCGACAGGAGGAACAACCGCAGCGTGTCTCCCGGCAAAGCGACACACTCTCCAAGAGAGAGCGTTGCCATACCCGCATCATGTAGCGGATTCCTATAAGCCACGATGTCCCCACGCCTTATTTCCGACACTCTGCTCATCAACACCCTGTCTCCTCTCTGCAAACGGGGAGAAAAGGAATCGTCCGTAACGGTTACCTGAAACAGCAAAAAGACATTTACCGCTATGACAAAAAAGACTACAACGATTACAGCAACCGCCCAACGAACAACAGGATAAGCCCTCATAGACAACGAGACAGCATTACGCCTCTTCCTCTCACTGGATACTGCTTACAGAACGGAAGAATCTTTCCCAGCGTATTTTCCCATTAAACCATCCATAATCCTTATCCAAGGACATCCATATAAGAATAGGCTTGCCTATTATGTGGTCTTCCGGGACAAATCCCCAGAAACGCGAGTCCGCACTGTTGTCCCTATTATCTCCCATCATCCAATAATAGTCCATTTTAAAGGTATATCCGGCGGTCTGTTTCCCGTTGATAAAAATCCTGCCATCGCGGATTTCCACCTGATTTCCCTCATATACTTCTATCGGACGACGATACATGGCGATGTTTTCCAAAGTCAATCGGATTCTCCTGCCCTTTTTAGGAATCCATACAGGTCCGTAATCATTCGCTGTCCACCCCGTTTCCTTATTGTGCGGGTAAAGGGCAGTGCCCGTTGTCGGAGCGGACAAACGAATATCCTCCACGATGTCCTTTCGCTGGCTCAATACATTATATGCTTTCCGAGTAAGAGGCATCCGCAACAGGGAAGAGTTGTTGTCTATCATCTCAGACCGATCCTCCACGCTGATGCCCAGCTCACGGCAAAGGTACTCCGGGAGCGGGCTTCTCAGGCTCACATCATAACAATATTGGACATTTGCCGGCTGCCTGTTCCGCTTTCCGTCCGTATAGACTATGCCTTTCTTTATCTCAAGAGTTTGCCCGGGAAGACCGACACAGCGTTTCACATAATTCTCCCGCATATCCACAGGACGGGAAACAACCTTTCCGAACTGTTGCTCGTTGTCTATGATGTACTTTCTCCCCGCAGCATACTGGGCGGAAAAAACGTTCATCTGTTCCTCTGCGGAAAGACCCTTCCTGTCCACAGGAAGGAGCTGCTCGCCCGCCTGGTAACACAGAGTATAATAGTCTGCCTCCTGAATATTCAAAGCCACGGTATCACCCGCGGGATAGTTGAAAACGACAATGTCATTCTGCTTTATCTTCTGGAAGCCGGGATTACGATGGTATTTCCAATGAGGGGTTTCCAGATAAGACTTACAATTCAGCAACGGCAAGGTATGGGAAGTCATCGGCATGTGTATCGGAGTCATAGGGTCTCTCGGACCGTAATTCATCTTGCTTACCAACAGATAATCTCCCGTAAGCATGCTTTTCTCCAGCGAAGAAGAGGGAATGACATAGTTCTGTCCAAAATAATTATGGACAAAATACATCGCCACCGCAGCAAAAACGATGGCATCCACCCATCCCATTACCGAGCGCAGGAAAGGACTTTTAATCCTTTTCCACCATCCCCAGGGTATGATACGGGTGATATGGGCATCAAAAATAAACGGTATGGCAAGCAATCCCCACCAGCATTGTATCCATAAAAGAAAAGCCAACAGGGCTATTGTACAAACAACAAACCATATCCAGTCTGTTATTGCCGCCTTTCTGAAATATCTGTTTCCTTTTTGCCGGGTGTCCTTCATGTGGTTTTATCTTTTTATATCATGAAACAAATCGTCCATTGTGAGCAATCCCTCATGGTTATGGGTGTATTCCGCCGCCAGCACAGCCCCCAAGGCAAAGCCCTTACGATTGTGCGCATCATGCGTTATCGTGATACTGTCACATTCACTATCGTATATCACACTATGTATTCCCGGCACTTCCCCCCGGCGGATGCTGTCTACAAGCAATACATTCTCTTCCTTACCACCCGGAAAGCCCTGCTTTCCCTCCGGTGTTGTCAGGCTGCCTTTCTTCCATACCGCCTTTCTGTCTATGTTCCGAAGGACGGTATCCGCCAAAGTAATCGCCGTGCCACTCGGAGCATCCAGCTTATGCACATGATGCGTCTCCTCTATACGGACATCGTAAGAGGAGTAACCGTTCATCAGTTTCGCCAGATATTCATTCACGCAGTCAAACAGATATACCCCAAGGCTGAAATTACTACTCCAGAACAACGTATTTCCCTGCCTGCACAAACGCTGTATATCGTCGTTATGCTCCTTTTGCCAGCCCGTAGAACCTGTAACCACTTTCACCCCTTGGTCAAAAGCCTTGCATATATTCCCATAAGCGGCAGACGGATTCGTAAACTCGACAGCCACATCAGCACTGGAAAAAGCCTTGCTTCGGAAATCTTCCTGATTATCCGCATCTATTACACTGACTATCTGGTGCCCGCGCTGAATGGCAATGGCTTCTATCATATGGCCCATTCTTCCATATCCAATGAGAGCTATCTTCATTTATATGCTTGTAATGTGTGTTTTTGAATTACAAAGATAGTCATTTGATTTGAAAAGTATTACATTTGCAAATGTATTTCACGCCCGTGTCATCTCCGCCTTTTTAACAGCAAGCAATAAATATGGAGCAATTACTTCATTATGTCTGGCAGCATAAACTATACATAAGCCCTTTCCTGACTACAACCGAGGGAGAGGGGATTGAAGTTATTGATCCAGGACTTCACAACACTGATGCCGGACCCGATTTTTTCAACGCCAAAATCAAGATAAACGGGATAGTCTGGGTTGGAAATGTGGAAATCCACACTGTCAGTTCCGACTGGATGCGACACGGACACCACCAAGACACCAACTACGACAATGTCATTCTGCATGTGGTGGAAAAGGCAGACAGCGTGGTTTTCACCCAAAGCGGGAAAAAGATTCCCCAAACCGAACTCCACATTCCGCAACAACTGGAAGAGAACTACCAAACTCTTTTGAAAGAAAACATATATCCTCCATGTTGGAAAATCATCCCACAGCTTCCCTTTCCTGTTATCAATCAATGGTTAGACACCTTAAGCATAGAACGGCTGGAACAAAAAGCGGAGCGAATCCGGAAATACACAGAAAACGATTTGGGGAATTGGGAACGGGCTTTTTTCATTACCCTGGCACGAAACTTCGGATTCGGAATCAACAGCGACGCTTTCGAGGAATGGGCATTACATATTCCTCTCCAAGCCTGCGGAAAGCATCGGGACAACATCTTCCAGATAGAGGCTCTTTTTTTAGGACAAGCGGGGCTGCTTGAAGAGCATCTGATTCCCAGCTACCACCGGGAAGATGCCAAAAAAGACGGATATTTCCAGAAATTGCTATGCGAATATCAGTTTCTGAGCAAGAAGTTCTCTCTTACCCCTATGAGCGGACACCGTTGGCGTTTCCTGCGGCTACGCCCACAAAACTTCCCGCACATCCGACTTGTACAGCTGGCCCAGTTATACTGCTCCGGGAAATTGAATCTTTCCACAGCCACAAGCATCGACTCTTTAGAGAAAGCCCGCAGTCTTTTTGCCTCGTCCGCTACTCCTTATTGGCAAACCCACTATGTGTTCGGAGGGGAAAGCGCATTCTCGGAAAAGAACTTGCAGAAAAGTTCCATTGACCTGCTCGTCATCAATACCGTTATCCCTATTCTTTTCGCCTATGGAAAACACCGGGGAAACAGCCTTCTCTGTCAAAAAGGATTGGAACTGCTGGAACTCATCCCAGCAGAGAACAACAGATTTACACGCATCTGGGCAAACATCGGACTGCCTGTAAAAACCGCATCCGACAGCCAGGCCCTCATCCAATTACAGACCCATTATTGTCATAAAAAGGATTGTCTGCGCTGTCGCTTCGGCTATTTTTATCTAAAACAGAAAAACAATAAATAAAACCTGCTATTTAAAATGGAAAAGAAAAATGACTATACTCTAAAAATGCTCGTGCGAGACTATGAATGTGACATAGAAGGCATTGTCAATAACGCCAATTATCTCCATTATCTGGAGCATACACGACATCAATATCTACTGGAGAAAGGCATCAGTTTCGCCAAACTTCATCAAGAGGGTATTGATCTGGTCGTCGCCCGCATCAATATCGCCTATAAAATTCCTCTTACGAGCGGAGACGAATTCCTGAGTTGTATCAAAGTACAGAAAGAAGGACTGAAATATGTCTTCCTTCAGGAAATATATCGCCTCAAAGACCTCAAACTGTCCATCAGGGCAAGAGTGGAATCTGTCAGCATTATTCATGGGAAATTGGGGGAATACGCTCCTCTGGCAAGCCTTCTTCAAAATTAAAACTCCCCTTTATTGATGCAAGACCATATTCTACACACAATCGCTCTAACC
>CAVEJA010000264.1:1886-3103 GCA_963615745.1 Duodenibacillus sp. | reverse complement strand
GTCAATCCCCGAATCATCACATCCTTGGACACAGAGACCTTGAATATGCTAAAAAAGAATCACAAACTCATTGTCACGCTGGAGGACGGACAGATTGACGGTGGCTGGGGTGAGAAGATAGCCCGCTTCTATGGGGACTGCGATATGAAAGTTCTTGTCCGTGGAGAACGGAAACAGTTTGAAGACAGATATGATTTTACAGAACTGTTGAAAGCCAACAGGCTTACCGTCCCCCAACTTGTGGAAGACATCACCTCCATCCTGTGATTATCCGATAAACCCTCCTTGCTTCTGTATACCATTATATTCTTAAATAGATTTAATTTTCACCTTTTCAAGGTACTGGAAGCCAATATTGGTTACCCTGAGGAAACCTTGTTTCCTTACTGTACCCTCTTGCAGAAAGTACACAAAGCATCTATCTTTGTATCCGAAAAGAACTATTAATCATTAGAATATGGAAAAAATCAGACTAACAGAAACAGGAAACGGCTACAGCATAGCCACGGTTGGAGACATCCTTCACTTTGAAGGAAAAGCATTCTTCAAGGATTTGATCAAAACTACTTCCATGGAAATATCTATCGGTTCTCTTGAGGTGGGAGAGAAAGTACCCTTTTTCCACAAACATAAGTTCAATGAGGAAGTCTACATTGTTCTTAAAGGCAAGGGCATATTCTCTTTGGACGGGAAAGATTTCGAAGTTTCCAGCGGGAGTTTCCTGAGAATTTCCCCACAAGTAAGCCGTTCCACCCGGAACACAGGAGAAACTCCCTTAATATATTTGTGCATTCAAGCAAAAGAGAACTCCCTCGAAGGTTATACTAATACTGACGGAATCATCGAACAGTAGGACTTTTTCCTGTTTGCTATTCACGGAGGAAACAATATCACATTGTTTCCTCCGTTATTGTATTATATCCGACAACATATAAATATATACTGTCTTATGCTTCGTCACTCTGATATCCAGGACTCCATTTACCCAGATTGCCCCATCCGCAATATCCTTTCACGTATTAGCAGCAAGTGGGCTGTCCTGGTTTTACACACACTTTCCATCCAGGCTGGCGCAGTCCGCTTTACTTCTTTGCGGAAGCGCATACCCGACATCTCCCAAAAAGTACTGACATCCACCCTCAGAGACTTGGAAGAAGACGGCTTCGTCAAACGTACCATATACCCAGAAATACCCCCGCGGGTGGAATATGAAATTA
>CAVEJA010000264.1:747-1876 GCA_963615745.1 Duodenibacillus sp. | reverse complement strand
GCGCGCGCAATCTTTTCTTACAGTGTGCCTTCCCATGATACAATGGGCAACGGAAAATTTCGCTGACATCATCAAAGACAGAAAGCAACACCGACATATACAATGATTTTTTTCTTTTCAGGAACAGGAAACAGCCTGCAAGCAGCCTCGGCATTGGCGGAAGCCACCCGGGAAAAGCTGGTAAGTATCACCGCCTGCATGAGAGACCGCTCGTTCTCCTTTGAAATCGGAAAAGAAGAAAGAGTGGGATTCGTCGTACCCACCCACTTCTGGGGACTGCCGTACATGGTAGTTCAATTCCTTCAATCCATTGAGATAACAGGATATAACGGTCAGTACACTTACCTCGTCGCCACCTACGGCAAGCTTTGCGGACAGATTCACCACCAGACAAAGACGCTTCTTGAGAAGAGAAATATGGCATTACACGGGATGTTCTGCGTCAAAATGGTAGACACATGGACTCCTGTCTTTAATCTGAGCAACCATCAAAAGAATGAGGAAAAGGCACGGAAAGCATTGGTCTCCATTCAAAATACAACCTCTCTGATTCAGAAAAAGACACGGGGAAACTTCATGAAAGGAACAATCCCACCGTTTGTTGCCAGATTATACTACCGTACTTACAACAACTATCGCAAGACATCCCATTTCCATACCCTTGACCGGTGTATCGGCTGCGGGCTATGTTCCAGGGTATGCCCGGAGAATGTCATCCGCATCACCGACAAACGCCCCCAGTGGACGGCAAAACAGTGTACGCTCTGTCTGAGTTGTCTGCACCACTGTCCCCATTTCGCCATTCAATACGGCAGAAACACCATACGCCACGGGCGATACCTTAACCCTTATGTCAAACTATCACCTACCCAATCTACGAAATCATGACAAATCCCCAACCGTCCAACCCGAAAAGAATCGTCTTTCTTGACTATGTGCGTGTCTTCGCCTGCCTCTGTGTCATGCTGCTTCACTCCGGCGAGAACTTCTACTGCGGTCCCGACTGCACCATTGCCACCTCTGCCGACGGGGCTTTCTGGACATCCATCCTCAATGGACTGTTCCGCTTTTCCGTCCCTTTGTTCGTGATGACTTCCAGTTATCTGCTTCTTCCGCTGAAGTATGACAC